>DASUVL010001240.1:0-2522 GCA_036379015.1 Niastella sp. | reverse complement strand
TAGATATCTACCTGAACGGTTCCGGCTTACAACCTTTCAGTCACGGCAGTACGAGAGGCAACCTGTTTACAGAAATAACCAATAGATGGACGCCTGAAAATCGCAACCCGCAGGCTTTTTATCCCAGGCTTACCTATGGTACAGATAATATGAATTATGAAACCAGCTCATGGTGGGTGAAGAACGGCGCCTTTATTCGCTTGCAGAATGTGGAATTCAGTTATACGCTCGCCAAACGCGACTGGTTTAACAAAGTAGGTCTTTCCAATTTCAGGATCTATTTCCTGGGCTACAACCTGGCCACTTTCAGCAAGTTCAAAATGTGGGATGTTGAATTAGGAGATGGCAAAGGCGCCATGTACCCGCTTATCAAAACCTATAACATAGGTATAGATTGCCGGTTTAAATAATAACACGATCATACTTTATAATACAAAACAAAAAGATCATGATTCGCAAACGATTTGCTCTCTGGCTCTGCTTGTTCACCATGTGCATCAATGCATGGTCGTGCAAAAAATATCTGGACCAGGTGCCTGACGACAGGATTACCATTGAAGAGGTATTTCAGAAAAAACAAGCTTCCGAACAATACCTGGCAAATGTATATAGCTATATCATGGACAGTGAAGGGAATCAGTGGGATGCTAACCCATGGACAACCACCTGCGACGAAATACAGGATTCATGGACTTCACATGCCTGTACCAAGATCAACCTCGGTGTTATTAGCTCCGGTAATGTGCCTTTTGCAAAATGGGCGCATTATTACAAAGGAATACGGTCGGCCTCTTATTTTGTTAATCATATCGATGGTAATAAAGAGATCTTAGCCTTAAACGGACAAAAGCTCATAGATCAGTATAAAGCAGAAGCGCGGTGTTTGCGGGCCTGGTTTTATTTCTGCCTCATGCGTCAGTATGGACCCGTTGTATTACTTGGCGATAACGAAGTGAATGTAAACTCAACAGAAATTCAATTCCCCCGCAATTCTTTTGATGAATGCGTGGCATTTGTTTCCAATGAACTGGATGTCGCTGCTGCCGTACTGCCCAATGTACCATCGAGGAACGGACAGGAAAGCGAACTGGAATACGGAAGAATGACAAAAGGAATTGCGCTCGCTATAAAAGCACGCTTACTCCTGTATGCCGCCAGTCCGTTGTACAATGGTAATACCGACTATGCCGGTTATACCAATAAAGACGGTAAAGTGCTTATCAGTCAAACCTATTCACAGGCCAAATGGGAAGCAGCCGCCAAAGCCGCTTTAGCCGTTATACAAACTGGTTTGTACAATTTGTATAAAGCTCCCGGTGGTGACGCTGTTACAACGTATCGCAACATACTGTTAGAACCATGGAATGTGGAAACCATTTTTGCCCGCCCGGCAAATAATCTGTGGGACTGGGAGAATCATTGTAACCTTCGCTCAGCAGGGGGATGGAACGGCATGTCGCCAACACAGGAAATGGTAGATGCGTATTTTATGACAGATGGAAAAACGATCAAAGAATCGTCGCTGTATGATGAAAGTGGTTTTACCAATGGCGTTTATAACATGTACCTGAACCGGGAACCCAGGTTTTATGCATCAGTCACCTACAATCGCAGCGAATGGCAGGGTGGCGCCCTTACAACACCCCTCACTGTTGATTTAACCTATTCAGGCCGCGACGGTAAAAAAGATGGCAAAGAAGACTATTCACATACCGGGTATCTCTCAAGAAAAAATTTGCATCCCGGCTCCAATCGGTTGACCAACAGTTTTGTAAGCAGGCCATTTGTGATGATCAGGTTAGGCGAAATATACTTAAACTATGCAGAAGCCCTCAATGAATATGATCCAGGCAATGCAGATATTGTAAAATACCTGAACCTGATCCGGGAAAGAGCGGGCATACCCGAATATGGTTCACCCGGTTTACCGGTACCAGCGGATAAAGAAGCCATGCGCGAAAAAATAAAGGCTGAACGAAGAATTGAACTGGCTTTTGAAACACACCGTTGGTTCGATATCCGCCGCTGGAAAATACTGGAACAAACCGTAAACGGCGCCCTGCATGGAATGAATGTAGATGGGGATGGTAACGATTTTTATAAAAGAACCACTATCACCAGCAGGGTATATCGCAAAGCCTATTACTGGTTTCCTGTAGAACAAAGCGAACTGGACCGCGCCAGGCTGGTGGTGCAGGCGCCTTACTGGTAAGGCCCTGAGCGTCCTGAGCGGGCTTGCTCTGAGCGGAGTCGAAGGATCGAAGGACTCAATAACAAATCATTCATTACATAACGTGTATAACAGATGAAAGCGAAACAAATTTTTGCCGCATTAATTTTGGCACTAGTGCTATTTGTAAGCTGCAGCGATAAAGTGACATTGCCGGACCAGCCGTTGTCGGATTATGAAAAAATATACATGCCGCAGGCAGTAAACAATCCTGTAAAAAAAGTATTAGTGGTTTCCGATACTGCTCAAACGATCATATATGGTGCTAATTATGGCGGGCAGGATTATCCCG
>DASUVL010001239.1:0-2261 GCA_036379015.1 Niastella sp. | reverse complement strand
ATGTTCTTTTGTCGTGAATGGTGAATGGTCAATGGTCAATGGTGAATGGATACCCTAAACGCCTGTTCTCTCTCCAATTCCCAATCCCCAATTACCAATTCCTTGTTTCTTCTTCACTTTTTCATTTCTCATTTTTCATTTTTCATTTCCTTTCCCTGGTCCTCCTGCTGATCACACAGAACAAAATGAAAAGGCTATATAGTACGATAATATTCATGCTGCATTTTTCAATATTCTACATCTGCCGGCCGGCAGGCAGGTTCGATATTCATCTGCTTTGCCTTTCCTTTTTCATTCTTCGTTTAACATTCTTCATTCTTCATTTTATTAGCGCATCTACTGCGGCACGAACACGCGTTTGTAAACTGTAAAAATCCATTCCCCATACATCTTTATAATATGCTACTACCATCGATTCCTTCTTGCGTAATTTGGCCATGGCTTCTGCCTGCGTAATTCCGTTTATGCTGGCGCCGGGCGGTATGGAGTTTACGATCTTATCAAAACCTGCTCTCCCCTCTATCAGCATCATCGAGATCATTTCTACAAAATCTTCATCCGGAGCAGACATTGCGTAAGCCGTAATAAATCCATCCCGCCGGGCAGCATAGTCAGACACATTGTTCCAGTTGGCGGTATAAAAGCCAGGTGTGATCCGTTTAAAATCGTCGGGATACAAAACATTCTGATGAAGGATATGACCAAACTCATGTTCTATCGTGTGAAACATTTGTTTTATGGTTGCTGAATCGGAAGGCGTGTAACCGGGCATTGTTTTGCTTCTGAAATCATTCAGCACATACAATGCGACCTTACGCCCGCCTTCTGCAGTACCGAGTGTAATGGTGCCATCCGTATTCCAACTGGCACTGCCGCACAACACAAAGAACTTCGGACAGTAAGTGCGGATAAACACATCCCCGGCTTCCGCTATATACGGTTCGATCCAGACTTTTTTCACAGCTTCCATTACCGGGATGATCTTTTCCTCACGCGGCGGCACCAGGTTCTTATTCAGCGATAGTTCAGCCTGATCCCACTTATACTTGACAGATATATTGAAGGGTTTGGTTAAATTGTCGTATATCCAGATATCGATCGGGCCTTTAACCCAGGTATCGCCACCCAGCCCGGGTATATCATCTACACTACCAAGATGTTCACTTTTTTTACAAGCAACTGATAGTAAAATGATACATAGATATATTTTGAAGCTCCTCATGTCATGAATCAGTTTATGGTTTATGGTTTGTTGTTTATGGTTATCCTCATTTCGGTCATTTCCTACTTCTTACATCCTACTTCCTACCTCAGACTTCTGACTTCCGACCTCCGACCTCCGACTTCAGACCTCCGACCTCCGACTTCTGACCTCAGACTTCCGACTTCTGACCTCAGACTTCCGACTTCCTATTTCTTACTTCTACATTTAATATTCAACATTCAATATTCAATATTCACCTGGGGTTCTGCGCAATCCCCGCCACCTTGGCTACATCCGGGATCTGGAACACCCGCATGGGATCAGTGGCGCTCAATGTTAAACTGGGCCCTTCTATCGTTGAATGAACAACCGGTATTTTATAGCGCAACAGATCGAACCAGCGCATACCTTCCTGCACAAACTCAGCGCGTTTAAAATCCATCACCGTTGCCAATGCGCCAGCCTGTATATCACTCGTACGATAAAACGTTTTGATCCTGTTGGCCGTAATGGTATTCGAAGCCGCGCTGTAATTGTAAATGCGGGTGCTGGTGTATGCGTTCAGATCAGTCAGCACATCATTGATATTATTCAGGTAAATATTAGCTTCCGCTTTATTAAACAATACTTCTTCCGCTGTAAACAGGGGCACCATCACATAAGCAAGGCCTATTTCGGCATTGATAGATTCACGCACAAAATATTCGTTAACCTTAGGTAAAAAGTAATTATTGGTACCGAGGGTATATAGTTGGAACCTGAATGCCCTGGTGCCACCGGCAACATTGGGCGCCAGTAATATCTCGTTTGATTTTTCAAAATCCAGTCCGTAGCGAACACCGTAATAATTCCGGCCCCATACCGATACGGTTTCTGTCAGTAAGAGATTGGCAGGCTCAGTGGCTTTGGCGTACCGGCCCCACAGCTCATTATAGGTGAGTATGCGGTATTCCGTATTCCACGGGCGCAGCATAGCTAAGACATTGTTGTTGGGAAAAACCTTTGAGGCATGCTCAACCACTTTGGCGTATTCCCTTTTGAACAAATAGAACCGGGA
>DASUVL010001238.1:0-9943 GCA_036379015.1 Niastella sp. | reverse complement strand
TGATCCATAACCTGCGAGGAAATGCCGGATCACATATGGATGGCATTCAGGTATTGAATGGAAATAATATCACTATTCGCAACAACTGGGTAGAAGTAGCCGATAATCCGGAAACCGGCGAAGATGGTGGACCAACTGCCGCCATCTTTATCCATGCATATCAGGCGCCTACCATTAATGTTACGATAGAATGCAATATGATCATTATGAAGGATGATTGGTATCCATTGCGGCTCCTGGATATAACCGGACATGTAATTGCAAGGCATAACCGCTGGCGCCACGGTGCAATGAAAGATATACCCGTTGATTTCGATAGTCCTGACGCATTATCTACAGTATGGGAAGACAATGCTTTTGAAGATGGTATTGTAATTCCTGATCCCTCTAAGTAACATTCTAATAATATCAAAGCCCTCCCGACACGTCAGGAGGGCTTTGACATGTTGTAAAATATCTTACAGGTCAATATAACCACTTCCTGGCAAAAGATGATAATCCCTGTAGCGGAAAGTTTCTCCATCGTCGTAATCGTGCTCAGCACCGGAAGCTATTACCGTGTATTCGCCAGAGCAACTCGCCGTTGTATTATAGTTGTAATAACTCCATCCATTGTAACCTATTATCTGGATATTGATTTCAAGGCCACTAACATATGCTGGAATTTCCTGACTGGCATCTTCATAAAATCTTACGATTACATCCCCATATAAGCCGTAACCGGAATTGTATTCATTTTCATACTGTAACCTGGCGTATACATCGGTTAAAGCACCAGTTAACGGGTTAATAGTCTGAATGCGATAAACGCCGGGTTTAACTAACGTTGTGGTGCTTTTATTCCAGGTTGCGGGGTTCTGAAATGCCAACATACTGGAAGGGGTGGGAGCTGCCTGAGATTGGAACAATCCAAATAACAATAACATGCATGCGAATAGAAAAGTCTTTTTCATAAGTGATAAGTTTAATTGTTTATACCATTGAATTTACAAAGAAGCGCTACTTACCATATTCGTTTAATTGGCTATTAAATAAACCTGGTTGGCATCCGCTTCCCATCGGGAAATTTGCATCTTCCCCGTTCCTCCAGTAGCCCAATCACTTAATCCAAAGATCATACTGAATGAGATGTATATTTAGTTTATTTGTAATTTTTAAAATACACATCACAATATGAAAGCATTGGTTTGCCTCGCTATGGGTGCGCTTGCTTTGCAAATGAGTGGCGGTCCCCACATTCCCGGCAACACGCCCATTAACAAAATACAGGTAATTGGCTCACACAACAGTTATAAACGAGCCATTGATCCTGCCTTGTTCAAAGTGCTTATGGAAAAGGATTCAAACAAGGTTAAAGGACTGGCCTATGCTCATATTCCCATCGAAGAACAGTTGAAGATGGGTTTGTGTAACCTGGAGATCGATGCCTACAGAGATGAAAAAGGGGGAAGGTACGCACATCCCAAAGGGCTGGATATGGCGCCCGGCCAACCCCCTTACGATACCAATGGTGACATGTTAAAACCGGGCTACAAGGTATTTCATGTACCCGACTTTGATTTTCGTACTGATTCATATACTCTGGAAGGTGTGTTAAAAAAATTAAGGAACTGGTCAAAAGAAAACCCCGGTCATTACCCGGTTTTCATCACGCTGGAAGCAAAAGGGGATAATGCGGATGCTAATACCGAAGTGTTGAACACGAAGGCTTTCGATGACCTGGATAAAGCCCTGGTGAAGAGCCTGGGAAGAGAATACATCATTACACCCGATGACGTGCGTGACAAATATGCTACGCTGGAAGAAGCCGTGCTGAAAGGCAACTGGCCCACGTTGGATGCTGCTAAAGGCAAATACCTGTTTGTATTAGATGACCACGGTGCTAAAAGAGCTACTTATATGGAAGGACATCCTTCTTTAAAAGATCGCATTTTGTTTGTGAATGCCGACCCCGGTACGCCCGAAGCCGCTGTAATGATAAGGAATGGTTCCAAAGAGCCCGGAATAAAAGAACTTGTACAGAAAGGTTACATCATTCGCACGCGGGCCGATGGCGATACCAAAGAAGCGCGGCTGAATGACCGCTCGTACTTTGAAGCTGCCTGTAATTCCGGCGCACAGATCATCACTACAGATTACTATTTGAAAAGCACTTATTTCGATAGTCCATACCAGGTTTATTTTGAAGGGGATAATAAATACATTCGCCTGAACCCGGTTAACAATACTGGTAAAAAATAGCAACCGCTGCCTGTTGTATAGAGATTGTCACTAAAACACTTTCTTCAAATTATATAGCTTCGTCTGGCGCCATGGCGCTTAAGACGAAGCTTTTTGTTGTATTAAACAATTTAGCTACTCCCGATGAAGGTATTTCGTTTCGAAAGTGATGATTAATTGTTAATTTGCCATTTAATATAACCAACAACCCTTTTATTTTAACGATGAAGAAGGTTATTTCCACCTGGCTTGCCTTAAGTGTAGTATTATTTCTACAAGCGCAACAAAGCACAAGCAGCGCATCTGGTAAAAGCAATAACGCTGTAGTAAGCCATGAAGCTTACCAGGCTTACCTCTTTGTATATTTTACCGGTAACAGCAAAAGCGATGAAGCCATTCGTTTTGCCCTAAGCAATGATGGTTATAACTTTCGGGCTTTAAACAACAACAACCCGGTCATTTCTTCTTCGACAATCAGTTCAACCGGTGGTGTTCGCGACCCGCATATCCTTCGTAGCGCCGATGGCAAAACCTTTTATATGGTAGCTACCGATATGGTTTCTGACCTTGGCTGGAATTCAAACAGGGCCATGGTTTTTCTAAAGTCCACAGATCTGATTAACTGGACATCCAGCGTAATAAATATTCAAAAGCGGTATCCGGGCAACGACAGTTTGCTTCGGGTATGGGCGCCCCAAACCATATACGATGCAAAGGCAGATAAATACATGATCTATTTCTCCATGAAGCACGGCAATGACCCGGATAAGATCTACTATGCGTATGCCAATAAGGATTTTACTGATTTTGAATCCGAGCCAAAGCAGCTTTTCTTTCATCCGCAAAAACTTTCCTGTATTGATGGAGATATAATGTATGCCTTTGGCAAGTATCATCTCTTCTTCAAAACAGAAGGAAGTGGCAATGGTATTAAAAAAGCAGTGTCTTCTACATTAACGGAAGGTTATGTAATGGAAGACAAATACCTGCAGCAAACTACCGATGCGGTGGAAGGTGCCGGTACCTTTAAATTGAACAATGTGAATGAGTGGATATTGATGTATGATGTGTACATGAAAGGCAAATACCAGTTCACTAAGACCAGAGACCTCCAGCATTTTACGGTGATTGATCAGGATGTTGTTATGAACTTTCATCCCCGCCATGGCACGGTGATGTCCATCACTCGGGAAGAAGAAGAAAGACTGGTGAAAAAATGGTTGTCCTTCGATGATGTAATTACCAATGCCACTTCAAAACAGATCAAACGGCTCAATATTGCATTGGATACCGCAGAAAAAACGGTGGTGCTGCCTGTAAAGCCAGGTGCAGAACTTAAAAATTTCAATCCTGGTTTTGTGACGTACCCAGGTGTAACAGTCGCCGCCAAAATAAGGAACTTTGCAATTGGGCCAGTTAGATATGCTGTTTCTATTGCGGGTAAAGGAACACAGTATTACTCCGTAATTGCAAAGGAATACCATAACCCTGTTTTAGATGGCTATTACGCAGATCCGGATATTATCTATGCAGAAAAAAACGGTAAATTTTATCTCTATCCCACCAGTGATGGTTTCAGGGATTGGTCGGGCACGTATTTCAAATGTTTTTCGTCAAGCGATCTGGTGAACTGGAAAGATGAGGGGGTGATCCTTGACTTAAACAAAGACGTTAGTTGGGCAAAGCGGAATGCCTGGGCGCCTTGTATTGTTGAAAAGAAGCTCAATGGCAAATACAAATACTTCTACTATTTCACCGCAGCTCAAAAGATAGGCGTGGCGGTAAGCGATAACCCCACAGGGCCGTTTGTTGATTTGGGCAAACCATTGATCTCCGACAAACCGGAAGGGGTAAAAGGCGGACAGGTGATTGACCCGGATGTATTTACTGATCCAAAAACAGGTAAGACTTATTTATACTGGGGGAATGGATTTATGGCGGGTGCAGAATTAAGCGAAGACATGACTTCTATTAAGCCGGAGACGATAACCATTTTGAAACCCGATGCAACTTTCAGGGAAGGAACGCATGTTTTCTTCCGCAACGGCACGTATTATTTTACATGGTCGGAAAACGATACCCGTGACCCTGATTACCGGGTGCGCTATGGAACGGCTGATGGTCCCCTGGGAAAGATCAATATACCAGAAAATAATATCGTGATTGCAAAGGATACAGCCCAGGGTATTTATGCCACCGGCCACCATACAACCATTCAACTGCCGGGAAAAGACGAGTGGTACATCGTTTATCACCGCTTCAATTATCCAAATGGTTTGAACATGGGGAGGGCTGCCGGCTTCAACCGGGAAGTGTGTATCGACAAATTGGAATTTAACAGCGATAGCAGTATTAAACAAACAAAGCCTACCCACGCAGGCGTAAAACCAGTTGTATTAAAAAAATAAGGCAAATTGATTGAAATAAGAAAAACAAAAAGACTGTCACGGCTGAGCTGGGACGGTCTTTTTGTTTTACGTACGCCCGGCAAATTCAAAATCTTAAAGGAGAAAGACCTTTATTACCCCCTGAAAAATTTATCATATTATGGCAATAGTATGGCACGCCAAAAAAAAATCATTAATCCGGCTCATTTTGTTAACTTAAATCGGATTTTGGGCCGAATTTCTGTGAGAATAGCACAAAATCTAAGTTAAACTTGTTGTAATGCGTTTTCTTATTCCGATTGTTTTGCTGTTACTATCGCTTTCCATTTTTGCTCAAGGGGAACACTATAATTTTTCCAAACTCGATATTTATACCGGTCTTTCACATAACCAGGTTAATGCAATATTAAAAGATGCTGATGGCTTTTTATGGTTTGGTACCATGTCTGGCCTAAACAGGTATGATGGGTATTCTTTTAAAATATTTAGTAAAAAACATAGTGACAGCGCTTCGCTTTTCGATAATTATATAATGTCACTTGCAGAACTTCCCGATGGGAAAATGTGGGTGACTACAAGAGAAGGCCCCTGTATTTATAATTCGCATACCGAAAAATTTGATGCTAATTACCGTAACTATTTACACAGGCTCGGTTTGCCTGCTGGTACAGTCATCAATATCGTAAAAGGAAACGATGGAAGATATTGGTTTTTGTACGACAACCTTGATTTGTATCTGTATTCGAGTACAGATAAAAGAGTGAAACTATTCAGAAAAAATACCAGCTTCAATGCTGCTGAAAAAATAACTTCCATAAAAGAAGCAAAAGATGGAAAGTTATGGCTGGTGTATCAAAATGGATTTTTGCAGGCGTATGATATAAGATCAAATAAAGTTATTTTCACCAGCACTGTTTATCAGAAACTAATTAAAGGAAATAATCCTACCAATCTTTTTGTTGACAATGACGGAGACCTCTGGCTATGGTTTTACACATATGGAGTTTCGCTTTTTCATCCACAGGATAATTCCATCAAACAGTTTACTGAAAATTCATTTCCATCGAAGTTAAATTCAAACCTGGTAAGTCAGGTCGTTCAGGATGACAATGGTATAATTTGGGTGGCAACGGACCATGGGGGAGTAACGCTGATCGACAAAAAAAACAACTTCAGAACCAGTAATCTGTTGAACGATCCCAAAAATCCCAAAAGCCTTAGTCAAAACAGTATTACTTCCATTTATAAAGACAATGATGGAATTGTGTGGTTGGGAACGTACAAACAGGGCGTTAATTTTTTAAATGCCAATATTGTACAATTTCCGCATTATCATCACCAGGAATCAAATGCAAAGAGCCTTCCATACGATGATGTAAATCGCTTTGTTGAAGACAAGTGGGGTAATATCTGGATTGGGACCAATGGTGGCGGATTGATTTATTTCGACAGGAAAAGCAATACATTCAAACAATACCTGCACGATCCAAACAATAAGAACAGCCTGAGCAATAACGTAATTGTAAGTTTGTGGATAGATCATGAAGATATACTTTGGATAGGAACGTACTTCGGTGGCCTCAACAGTTTCGATGGTAAAAAATTCACCCATTACACGCATAATGATAATGACCTTTCCAGTTTGTCAGATAACAAAGTGTGGGAAATATATGAAGACAGGGAACAGAATTTATGGATAGGCACTTTGGGCGGCGGATTGGATCATTATGACAGAAAAACAAACCGGTTTGAACATTACCAGTTTAAAGATGGCAAAAAAGACCCTTTACTTTCCAATTTTATTTCAGCCATTCTGCAGGATAAGAAAGGGAATTTATGGGTTGGTACAGCAACCGGCGTGGCCGTTTTTGAAAAGAATAAAACCGCTTCGGCTTTTTATCAGCATACAAATGACAAAAACAGTTTAAGCAACAATAATGTTATTTGTTTTTTAGAAGATAGTAAGGGAAGGATGTGGGTGGGCACCAGGGAAGGTTTGAATCTGTTTAATGACCAAACAAAAGAGTTTCAAATATTCGCTACATCGGATGGCCTGCCCGATAATATGATCCTGAATATTCTTGAAGACAGTCTTCACACCCTTTGGCTTTCCACCCCTAATGGATTGTGTACGGCTATTCCAAAAGAAAGTGAGACCGGTTTGGAATTATTCATCATTAATTATGATGAAATGAACAACTTACAGAACCGGGAGTTCAATGATAACGCAGCACTCAAAACACAGGCAGGCGAGTTGATTTTCGGCGGCCCCTCCGGTTTTAATATCATTAACCCTTCTGCCATTCAGAAGCCTGATTATCATCCTAAAATTGTTTTCACCGGTTTGCAAATATTGAATGAAAATGTTGAACCAGGTGAGTTGATCAATAACCGTATTCTGCTGCAACAATCATTATCACAATTGCACAGTATAGATCTGAAGTATAAAGAGAACGTTTTCTCCATTGAATTTACTTCCCTCGATTTTGCCCACAGTACCCGGGATAAATACGCTTATATGATGCAAGGATTTAATGCAGACTGGTTGTTTGCAGATGGCAATCATAGAAGAGCTACATATACAAACCTCGATCCTGGCCATTATGTGTTTAAAGTAAAGATCTTAAAAGGGGATGGCTTCTGGAGTGAAATAAAAACGTTGCAGGTCAATATACTCCCACCATTCTGGCGAACTTCCATCGCATATATTATTTATATATTGGTAGCTGCAGCACTATTTCTGCTGGGGCGGCGTATTGTTCTGGAAAGAATACACATGCGTTTTGAAGTACGGCAACAACGCAGGGAAGCAGAAAGGGCGCATGCGTTGGAACAGTTAAAGACAAAATTCTTTACCAATGTGAGTCATGAATTTCGTACGCCGTTAAGCCTGATCATATCTCCATTAGACAGGATCATTAAACAAACAAATGATGAAGAACAGAAAAAGCAATTAAACCTGGTTCAACGTAATGCAAAACGCTTATTGAACCTGGTAAACCAACTGCTTGATTTCAGAAAGATGGAGGTGCAGGAAATAAAACTGCATCCATCAATAGGCGACATTATCAGGTTCAGCAAGGACATCAGTCACTCTTTTACGGATATCGCAGAAAAGAAAAAGATCCGGTTTTCCTTCTCATCTAATGTTGAAGACCTGGAAATTTATTTTGATAAAGATAAGGTTGAAAAGATCTTATTCAACCTGCTTTCCAATGCTTTTAAATACACGCACGACAACGGAATGGTGAGCATCAACCTGATGTACAATCCGCCTGTAAATAGTGATGGCGATGGAACGCTTGCAATAGAAGTAAAAGATACGGGCATTGGAATACCCGCAGATAAGCATGAAAAGATCTTCGAACGATTTTTTCAAACAGATGTACCGGAAAGCATGGTGAACCAGGGAACGGGCATTGGCCTGGCCATCACAAAAGAGTTTGTAAAATTGCATAATGGCATTGTAACCGTAAAAAGCGAACCGGACCAGGGTACTTGTTTCACCGTTTTATTGCCTGCCAAAAAAATATATGAACCCTTAACCCGAACCACCACCAACCCAACACCGGTAGAAGATGGGGAACAAATGATAGTGGAAGAAAGCGAAAAGGGCGGGAAGAAAAAAACGATAATAATAGTAGAGGACAATGAAGACCTGCGCTTTTATTTAAAAGACAACCTGAAAGCACAATATCATGTTGAAGAAGCCACAAACGGAAAAGAAGGTTGGGAAAAAATAAAAATGCTGAATCCTGATCTTGTAGTAAGCGATATTATGATGCCTTTAATGGACGGCATTGAATTGGCCAGGAAAATTAAAACCGAAACACTGACTGCCCATATCCCGGTCATATTGCTGACAGCCGTGGGAAGTGAGGAAAAACAACTCGAGGGTTTGAAGGTGGGCGTGAATGATTACATCACCAAACCCTTCACTTTTGAGATCCTGGCTTCCCGGATCAGGAATTTGCTGGCACAGCAAAAATTATTGCAAAAGAGGTTCCATAAGCAAATTGAAGTCAATCCCGGAGAGGTAACTATTACACCAGTTGACGAAAAGTTTTTGAAACAGGCTTTGGAGGTTGTTGAAAAAAACATGGATAATCCCGAATTTTCGGTCGAAGATTTCAGTCGTGATATGTTTATGAACCGGGTAACATTGTATAGAAAAATTCTTTCCCTTACCGGTAAAACGCCCATAGAATTTATCCGTTCGATCCGTTTGAAAAGAGCTGCTCAGTTATTAGAAAAAAGCGGAATGTCAGTTGCCGAAATTGCATACGAGGTTGGATTTAATAACCCGAAAAATTTCACCAAATCTTTTAAAGAGGAATTCAAAGTACCGCCCTCCCAATACATCGCCAATAAAAAAGAAAAAGGTATTTGATAGCGCCGTTGTTACACAAACCCTTTTGAAAGTCAATAGTTTGCAACATTTCATGCCGTAATCTGTAACAATTGAATCCCTTGTATTAAGCAGTCAGGTGATAGCTTTACAGCATCCATTTAACGCTTGTATTGCTATATATGAAATTACGATTACTGCTAATTAGCTTACTGCATTTTGCTTTTTATAATGCCTTATTGGCAGAACCCCCGGCATACTTAACAACCCCTGACGGCGTAATAGTTTTCACTGATCCCCTGGTTACAGGAACGTCTAATGCCGTTAAGCTTGAAGTTATAACCGACCATATTATAAGAGTGATTGTGGCGCCGGGAAAAGAAATTGCACCTACCCAAAGCCTTGTCACGGTTTACAGCAAAAGACCCGATCTTACCTGGAATATCATCCCTTCTAAAGAAACGCTGACCCTAAAAACAAAAAGCATTAGCGCTATTGTCGACCTCAAAACAGGCGTCGTTACTTTCCGGGACCGGGAAGGCAAAAAAATATTGGGTGAAAAGCGCCCGTTTGGGCGGCATTTTCAGCCTGTAGTATTTGACGGTAAACGATCTTTTAATCTTACCCAAACATTTCAAACAACAGCCGATGATGCATGGTATGGGTTGGGTCAACATCAGGACGGTATCATAAATTACAGAGGCCAGCAGGTTACTTTTTTCCAGAACAATACAGAAGTAGCCATTCCCTTTTTGGTTTCCAATAAAAATTACGGCATTCTTTGGGATAATTATTCCTTAACCAGGGCAGGGGATGTAAGGCAGTTAAATCCGCTTTCTTCCATACAGCTTTTTTCAAAAAAGGATGAACCGGGATGGCTTACGGCTTCTTACGCCAACGATAAGCGCAAACCACAGGATATAATTATTGAAAGAGCGGAAGGTAATATTAATATGGAGTTTCTGGGAGACTCAAAGATCCAGCTTCC
>DASUVL010001237.1:0-5605 GCA_036379015.1 Niastella sp. | reverse complement strand
GAATAGTTTTTGTTGACCTGCAACTACTGAAGGCAATCATTACCAATGCCATTATACATATGCTGAAAAAATACTTCATGCATTACGATTTACCGGTATGACCAAATCCACCCTCGTGGCGTTTAGTTACCGAAATTGATTTAACGGGTTTCCACTTTACACGTTCTACTTCGTGTACAACCATTTGGGCAATTCGATCGCCGGGGTGTATAGTTTGCGGTTCCTGTGATAAGTTTATCAGAATGATCTTTACCTCGCCGCGGTAATCAGCATCTATTGTTCCGGGACTGTTTAAACAGGTAAGTCCCTGTTTAATGGCCAATCCGCTGCGGGGGCGAATTTGCGCTTCGTACCCTTTGGGCAGCTCAATAAACAATCCGGTGGGTACTAAAAACCGTTCCAGGGAATTTAATGTTATAGGCGCATCGAGGAAAGCGCGTATATCCATACCGGCAGCTTCATCCGTTGCATATTCGGGCAACGGATTATTCGACTGATTGATGATCCTGACTTTAACTTTTGACATGGAACAAAAATAATGTGATAATGTGATAATTAGCTAATGTGATAATGGAATACAGGCTTTTGTGAATGCTTTCGCGCGAGCTTCGCGATTGTAGGCACGCCGGACATTGCAGAATTATCAAATTAGCTAATTGGTCCTAACAGCACTGTCGCATATGCTACCAGTCCTTCTTCCCGGCCTACAAACCCCATTTGCTCGGTAGTGGTGGCTTTTACAGACACATCCTGTTGGGTAATTTCCAGAATACCGGCAATCACACTACGCATTTGCTCAGAATACTTTTTAATCTTGGGCGTTTCCAGGCAAATGGACGAATCTACATTGATCACCCGGTAGTTCCTGGCTTTTATCAATTCATAACTTTTCTGTAACAGTATTTTACTGTCAATGTCTTTATACGTTGCATCTGTATTGGGAAAATGCATTCCAATATCGCCCAATGCGAGGGCGCCTAACAAGGCATCGCAAATGGCATGTAATAATACGTCTGCATCACTATGTCCCAGCGCACCTTTATGGTGGGGAATTTTAACGCCGCCAATCCATAAGTCCCTGCCTTCTGTTAACTGGTGAAAATCGATACCGAAACCGATACGCATGGAAAACTAATTTGATGATTTGCTAATGTGATAATATGCTAATGAAATACAGAAATACAACATTCCTAATAAAAAAAGCGTCCTGGGATAATCCCAAGACGCTCAAATATATTAAATTCTAATTTTCCGATGTATTTATTAGCACATTGGCTAATTAGCACATTAGCTAATTATTACTCTGCTGCTCCTAAATCATCCAGGTCAAAGATCAACCCGAAACGCAGGGTATTTGACAATGGATTGCGGTTAACACCTGAACCTGAAGGCACGAGGTAAGAGAAATTCAAACCAAACACATTGTATTTAACTCCTAAACCTACCGTAAAATATTTACGGTTGCCTTTGGTTTTATCTTCATAAAAATAACCGGCGCGGAAAAAGAACTGCTCATTATAATTATACTCAGCACCCAGTGATACCTGGAACTCTTTCAGTTCTTCTTTAAATCCGTTGGGCGCATCGCCAAATGAACTGAACCAGCTGCTCACTACCGTTTTGTTTCTGTAATCATATACCAGGGCAGAATCCTGGGCGGGATCATCGGTCCATACTGGTGGTGAAGGCACCAACAGCTTATGCACGTCGATACCAAAAGTTATTTTATTGGTTTCATCAAAAGCTTTGGTGTACGTTGTTCCCAGACTTAAATTGGCAGGGATATAATCTTTCTGAGTTGCATCGTTCGTATAACCGATCTTCATACCCAGGTTGGTTAAGGTGGCGCCAAAATTCCATCCCTGGCCACTTTCGTCGGCACCTGTATAGAAGAACGATAGATCGCCGGCTACCGCAGTTCCTGGTTTATAAGTAGTACCAGTTTGAGCCAGGTTACCAGCCAGGTTTGAACGGATATAACGCAGCGCAACACCCAAACCAATTTTATCAGATAATTTACGGGTATAACCCACGTCTATACCAAACTCGCGGGGACGGCCTGAGCCGAAATCATTACCGCTTCCATCGGTAAACTGAATATTACCGAGGCTAAAATAACGTATAGAACCAGCCAATGCCGCTTCTTCATCGAGTTTATAATACCCACTCGCTGCCAGCAGGTAAACGTCATTTAAGCCGAGGTCTTTTAACCAGGGCGTATACGTTAAACCTACGCTGAAATTCTTTTGAGCAAATGGTACTTTTGCCAGGTTCCAGAACGGGGAATTGGCATCTGGTGAAGTAGCCACCCCTAAATCGCCCATACCACCGGCACGGGCATCAGGAGAGATCCGTAAAAAGGGAACGGCGGTAGTTACCACATTAATTGGCTCTGTTTGCTGGGCATTTACTGACATTCCACCCACCAACAGGAACATACCTACAGTTAGTTTTAAGATGTTTCGTTTCATTTTTGAATTGTCTTTAAGGATCTTACCGCTTTCAACGTTTTTCTCAATAGCATTTTAGTAGAATAATTAAGCTTATCCCTGCTTTGTATCAAAGCCTGTTGATGCGGAACAATAATAAATTTGGGTAAAGTTTCCTGTCGATAGATGGCTAAAATAAGTATTTTCTAAAATTGGGACATTATAATATAAACAATTTTTCAAGCTTTTCCGCTGCTTTACCGTCGGCTGTTTGTACCCGTAAACGGTAAATATACACACCCCGGCCGATTTTATCACCATATTCATCTCTACCATTCCATTGCACGTCACTCGAACGGTTTCCGGGCGTAAATATTGTTTTGTTAATTGTTTTTACCAGCTTACCCGTAATCGTATATACCTGAATCCTTATAAGTAGCTCTTCACCAGGCCGGTTATGCTCAAACCAGAAGGTGGTATTTGTGGTAAACGGATTAGGATAATTCAATACATGGTCCAGGGCAAAATTAGGTTGGTTAACCACCCTGAAATCGAGGGTAGTTTCCCCTGAGTTATTGGCTACATCCCAGGCCTTTATGGTCAAAGTATGTGCCCCGGCAGTCATAACCGGCAACTGAAAACGCACGGTCCCCTGCCTGTAATTGTTCAAATCACTTTCATAAAACTCATTCAACACATATTCATTTTTTTGATCATTATCAAGTATAGCAACCAGGTCGTGACCTATACCGGTACCCAGGATATTTATGCCGGAAGAATCGGCCAGCTTTAGCAATAACACGGGCCGGTCGTTGGTGATGCTGCCATTCACAAACTTCTCATCATTTAAATACGCTTTAATCGAGGGACCGAGGGGGTCGTTAATGTTATTTCCTGAACCTCCAATAATAATATTGCTCAACACCCCATTTCCGTCTTTACTTCCATTATCGGCATAATAACTGATCTTCCCATTACCGAACTGGTAGCTGATGTCTTTCGGTACAATAAAGCTGAATGTAAACCGGCCACCATTTACGGTAGCTTTCCCTTTAAACAGGATATTTTTTTGCACCTGAATGGGCACAGCCAGGCTGCCGGCATCGTTGGCCAGGGTATTTACCGTTTGCACTTTATCAAAAATGGTAGGGTAAATGGTGCCATTAAAATCGTTGAGGATGTTCCCGGCATTGTCTTGCACGGCTCCACTAATGGTATATTCCGATAAAGCTTTTAAAGTATCAGGCGTGCTGGTTACGGCCTGCCCGTTTATGGCGGTGGTTGATACTTTGTAAACCGGGAAAGCGATGGTTAAAGCCGGATCGCCCAGTAAAGTGAATTTGCGGTTATTGACCACATCGCCTAAAAAATTATACGTTATGTTTTTGGCCTGGCGCACAGCTTCACCCAGGCTCCGGTAACTGCTATCTGCCTTTTTTTGAAAGGCTGTTTTCAGGTAATTCTCATTCATTATCCGGTTACTGAATGCAAAAACCAACCGGGTAGTGGTCATGAGCGCAATGGCTCCTGTTTTTTCGCGCAGCAACAGGTTTTCGCCAATGGAACTTACCAGCGGATTATCGTAGGGCGCCACATCGCAGGTGGCCGTTATAAATAATGGCAGCTTTTGCGGGTTGTTGAACGAATTGATAATTTCCTGATCGAGCACCACTTCTTCTGCCAGCCGGCGATACCCGCCATGCCCCGTATAGTTCCACACCAGGGTACCGTTGTAAATTTTATTATTGATAGCCAGGTTCACTGCCGGGTAGCGGTTACCGGCCGAATTACTTTCCTGCCGGAAGGCATCCAGGTAAATTTTATCCATGTTTTCCTGGGGCGCTGCTGCCAGTACGGCCTGCGTCATTATTTCGGCATCCTGTAAATGAAGGTTATTGTCCTCATCATCGGCCACAAAGGTGCATTCGTTGCGCCAGGGGCCCAGGCTTTTTGCATCGTTATAGGCAAGGATCTTATCTACAATAGCTTTTGCTTCCCGGTCATTTTTGGTCGGTATTCTGCCTATTCCGATGTCGAGCAGATATGTGCCGGTACCATTGATGTCATCATTATCACCCAACAACCCAAAATAGTCGTCGGAGGTATAGGTTGATAACGGATCCAGCGCAACCGGGCTTTCCCAGGCCGGTACCAGGTTGGTATTGTTAGAAATGCGGGCTTTGTAATCGAATGACGCATCGCCGAAAAGCAGCAGGTATTTAGGCGCTTTTGTTGAATCGCCGCCGGCGCGGTCATAAAACATTTTTACAAAATCCCGTAAGGCGGTGGGGTCGGGTGAACCGGAAGAAAATTCGTTATAGATCTGGTTAACCGTTACCACCAGGCTGGCGAGGTTGTCGCGTTGTTGGTGGTATTGGGCCAGCCGTTGCGCCTGCCCCAGCAGGTCGGGATGAGTAATAATTATATACTGCGGCATGGCGCTGCCATGCAAATTTTGATTGGCCACAGCCCCCACTTTTACCGGGGTTAAATAACCGGTGTTACTGAACGCGATGTATTCATGCAGGCGGCTGCTTTCATTTACAAAACGCCACTCGCTGCCGGTCATAACACCCTGCATGCGAATGGGTTCCAGGGGATTGGTTACATCCCATACCTGTATGTCGGCCGGGGCATTTTTTATACTAAAGCTGCTTACTTTACCCGGGCCTACACTGTTCCAGTCCCGGAACATCAATTGGTTGTTACCAGACATAGACAGATCGATCCTGGCCAGTACTTCAAACCAGTCGAGCCAGCCCTGGCTACCGGCGCTGCCAGGTGTATAATCGAACCGGATCGAGAGCGGCGATTGGGTGGTACTGAAGGTAGCAGTTGATTGGGCTTCCTTAGCAAAGGGATCATACGAGCCCGTGTTGGTAGCAGGCACATCTATTTGCATAGCCTGCTGATTATTAATGTTGATGGTAAACCGGCTGTTTGTTCCAAATGAACGGGCTACGCAGCTTGACACAATAGTTGCCGGTACGGCCAGTATATTGGGCATATTTACCGTATACGTTCGGCTGAGCGACTTACCTCCATTATTTGAAAACTCCTCTCCATACCATTGCCGGCCGCTGCTCAGGAAATTCACGGTATCCAACTCATAAAACCAATTCCGGGTGGCTTGAGTAACGGTTGTATTCGGAGGTGTGGCGAAATTCGTAGAAGTT
>DASUVL010001236.1:0-21639 GCA_036379015.1 Niastella sp. | reverse complement strand
GATCTGGAAGAAACCCTGCTAAACAACGAAGCTTACATTATAGAGAAGCCCGCTAAGAAAAATGGCGTTCCGGAAATCAAACCGTATACGTTACCCGGAACTACCGCAGCCGATAATACGGCTGAATATAATATCAATGCTGAGCTTTTAGCCGACATGAAAAAGCTACAAATAGCCAGAACATCTTCGTACAAAGGCATTCAAAAGGCCAGGAACATTGTAGGTGCATTAAAATACACGCCCTATATGTTCGATGATTACAAGAGCTATGGCGGTGCCGACCCAACCGAAAAGTTGAAACCCAAACAGGTTGAAGAATACAATAACTCAGTGCGTACCGTAAAAGAGGAATATAAAACACAGAAGCCTGAATATGTAAAAGAATCGTTGCAGGGTGAATTCAAGCAACCCGTGACCAATGCACGTTTTACCCTGTTGAGCGATGGACGCACCCCAAAGAAGAACACGCTTACGTTCAGGGAAGAATTTGAGCTGCCGGATATGGTACGCAAAGCAGGCAAGAAATATCTCGTAAACCTGGCCGGTTTAACAGGTTCGCAATTACAAATCAAAAAAGAAGAGAGAAGCCGCAAAAATGATATTGATGTTCGTTCTCCCAAAACCTATACATGGAACATCCAGTTCAAAATACCAGCCGGTTATACAGCAGAAGGGTTAACCGAACTAAATAAAAGATCAGAAAATGAAACGGGTAGCTTTACCTGCACAGCCAAAGAAGAAAACGGATCGGTAATGATCAATGTAGTAAAATGTTACAAGGTTAAAAATGCTCCTGCTGCTAAATGGGATGAGATGCTGGCATTTATTGACGCTGCCTATAATAGCACCTTCAAATACATACTGTTAAAACCAAAACAATAACACCCCCCTTCAACATGCAAAAAATCTATTTAACGATTTTAGTTCTTTTTATTAGCTTAAGTGGTATTGCGCAATATAAAAAAGCCAGCTACTTTGAGAAAGAAGGCCGTACCTATGGCCTCGGCACCCGCTTTTATGCCCTGGGCGATGGTATAGGAACGCAAAGGGGTTATACATTATCGTTTGGGAGAGATAGTGATGGCACGCAGTGGTTTACCGGGTGGGAATTACAATATCTCCCCAGTTATAGTTTTGAAGTACAAAAGACCGATTATAACGGTGTTAACAAGACTATAAGAGGCATAACAAAACCATCGCTTTTCTATTCATATAACTTCGGTTATTTTTTACTGAAAAACAAAAATGCCGAACAGAAAATAAAACCATATCTGACGGCTGCCTTCACTGGAAAATTTTTAGGTGGAATAAAAGAATCCAGTGAGGACGACGACAATGCGGATCGCCAATTTGGTCTTAGCATTGGCGGTGGTGCAGGGTTATTCTATTACCTCAAGCCCTGGGTGGCGTTACATGCGGAAGGCGGATACACCTATCAATTTGATTTTGCCACAGAAGACACGTATAACGTGTTGCCCAAACATCCCTATGTAAGTGTAGGCTTTCGTTTCCGTATTGTTAGTAAATAAAGGATCACTGATACTCGAAAATACCCAACTGAAATTTACAGATGTGTCCCGCCTTGGCGGGACACATCTTTTTTTTTCTAATCCCGCTCCCACTTTCTTTTAATGGAGCCTTCCTGCCTGATAATTGTCCAATTGTTATCTTTTGCTTTCTTTAATAATCGCTTTCTTAATTTTTTTGGATAAAATATTTTCTTGTATGTCTTGCAGTAACTATACCTGGGCAAAATAGCTAATTGCCCTAAAATATCATAAGCGGCAGCGCCACAACGCATTCCAATAAAGGCATAATCATAGGGCGTTTGTTGTAAATAGGCTGTTGCAATACTGTCAAATTGTTGTTTTTGGTGTATCGTCACCGGAATACAAACAATGGCTTTTTTTACACTGTCGGGATTGCTCCTAAAGATTGCATAAAAATTGCGGAAAGCATGTTCTTTATACATGCTGTGTCTGTTGTCTTTCTTTGCAAACCAGTGAAACTTCCCCTTGCGTAAGAAGTTTAATATTTTGTCACTGTCCCCTTCAATGCCTACATGCCCGCCTAATACGCCACCAAACCATTTTCTTTCTGTGTCTTTATACTTTTTCAACGGCTTTGAGCCGTAGAGAAAATGGACTTTTAAAAATGTGGAGTCCTTCGAATATTTCTTCTCAATAGCCTGCGATATCTGCCTGGCTATTCCTGGTAACGCCCTGAATATTTTTTCGTCCGATTTGTTGGCCAATAGTACAATGCCACTGTTTACATGGGGATACATTACCAAATAGCTATTGAAGCCATTGGTGCCGCCATCTGCCCATATTTGCGAACTTTTTATGGCGGGTTGATATTTAAACCAGTTCAGGGCCGCACTGTACACTTCCGGAGCGGCGATATCATCAGGTCGCATAGGCACCACTTTGCCTGATGAAGCATCTATGTCAATCGTTTTTTGGAGGCATAGGGCTGCCGTGAAATTTTCTTTGTTCATCAAATGCCTGATATAACTAACCAGGTCATTCGCCGTACTTCCCAAACCGCCTGCGTATGTAAAATAAGGCATTACAAATTCATACATCCCCTCCTTGTCTGTAGCGGTATATCCGGTTGCCAGATTTTTTGCTTTCGCAGATTTTATAAATGCCGTGCTCTTCATCTTCAACGGAACTGTAATCATTTCTTCTATGAGTTTTTCCATGGGCATTTGGTAAACATCTTCAAGGATGTACGCAAGCAATTGTGCACCTGCATTGGAGTGATACCTTTTAGAGCCCGGTATAGTATCCAATTGTACGGTATGAAGCGCTTTAAAAAAGTCCTTTCTGGTCAGGTTTTTATAAAAATTGAGCTTGATGCTTATTGCTGAGTCCGGCGGTAATCCTTTCATGGCTGCAGGCAGCTCCGGTAGCCAGTCTGGCAACAAGGAAGTGGTGTTTGCCAAATGAACCAGTTTGATCGGATTTCCTTTGTATTCGAGATTGGGATAACTTTCTTTTAGGTATTTCCTGATGTCGTCATCCAGGTTTACTTTATGTTGCAATACTGCATTGGCTAAAATATAGCTCACAAAAGTTTTCGTGATGGAACCAACTTCGTAGATGGTGTTTTCTGTTGGGGCACCCGCTTTTCCCTTTTGGGTATTCCCGAAATTAAAGAAGTAAGTTTTGCCATTTGTATAAAGACCAATGGACAAACCAATCGCCTGTTTTTCTTTAATAAAGTTATTTCCAAGTCTGCCAATAAGAATAGCCAGACTGTCTTCATTTATTTGCGAATACGTAATAAAGGGAACAATCAAAAGTAATGAGAGCAAATGTGCAATAAATGTTTTTTTCATAATGGGTTACAATAAAATGATCTCTCCACGCTTACACACTTAAACCCCAAGCTGCACGACTATTGGCAAAAAACTGCACAGGTATTCATTTTTACTAAAAATAACTTATTATAGAAAAGGCAGCTTCATTTTGGCAGCCTTTTTTATTCAATTGCATATCTCCTCACCCTTTCCCCTTTGCCGGCGGTATTGTGCCTTTGACGAGCACACCTTTCAAACTTGGTTACCCTTTCGTTAATGCAAGGCCAATATTGGTCATTATTTATTGCCAAAGCTATCTTTGACCCATTAGAAATTCACATAATTTATCCTACTCTTAAAACAGCGTACATGAAAAAATTATTTCTGGCGGGTACCCTATTGCTGGTTGCCGTAGCCGCGTCTTTTGCACAATCACCCGCCTCCACAAATATTCATCAGGCTGCATTGAAAACAGCCCCCACTGCTGGCAGTGGTGCTTTTAACGAGCTCATGCAGGGGAATAAAAGGTTTGTCAGGAACCACATGCAGCATCCGCACCAGGATACATTATATATACATAAGCTTTCGACATCACAGCATCCTAAAGCTATTGTACTTACCTGTGCCGATTCGAGGGTGTCACCTGAAATTGTCTTTGATCAGGGCCTGGGCGATCTATTTGTCATTCGTAATGCTGGCAATGTAGTTGACAACGATGTATTGGGAAGTATAGAGTATGCCATTGAACACCTCGGAGTAACAAGCATCATTGTTTTAGGACATGAAAACTGCGGGGCGGTCACTGCTACCGTAAATCACGTGAATACCAACAACCATATTATGGATCTTGAAAAGTCTATAAGTCCTGCTTACGCGATGGTGGAAAATAAGCCTGGCAATAAGATCCATAATACAGTGGTTGAGAATGTGGAACTGTCAATAAAGACTATTAAGAACGACAAAAGCCTTTTGCCGGGCAATCTCCAATTGAACAATCTAAGCATTTATGGAGCCGTGTACGATATGGCAACAGGGATTGTTACGTCTGTAGGCCACTGATGCTTCTGCTGTTGATCAAAACCCTGCTTTTAACTTTATCACCAAATTCCTTCCGGCTCCGCTGATCCCTGAAGCAAATGTCCTGTAATTGTGATCCAGTACATTTTCCAGGGCCACCTGTATGATGAATTGTTTGCGCAGTGTAAGTGTGGTTGATATATTCAGGATCTGCCAGCCAGGCATCCCCTCTTGTGTGGCATATTGCAGATTATCTTCTCCATAGGGATTGTAATCCTTTAGTTTTTTCTTCCCATTGTAGAGTACATATGCTTCGCCTTCCAGGAATTTGTACCGGCCTGCAATACCTGTTTTCCCGAACACAGGCGGAATGTGATCAAGCGGCACGTTTGACTTTTCTTCCTGTTTATACTGCCCATATGTATACGTTATATGCGAATACAAGCTTAAATAAGTTGCTGGTCGAAGGGTAAAACCGCCCTGAAATCCATGCAGCCTGGCTCGTGCTTTATTTTGGTTGGCTACTATTGGGGTCAACTGTCCATCATACAATACACTGGAAGCACTATTCAACATGAACTTATCCATGACAACAGCATTCCGGAACAGTGTATAGAATGCGTTTGCTTCCAGTTCGATCCATTTCCCAAACCGTTTGCTAAAATCAAGATCGAATTGCCAGGTATGCTCTGCTTTACAATCAGGATTGGGCACCACTAATTGTACACCGCCAGCAGATTCGAACACTTTTGCAAGGTCATCGATATTAGGGGCACGGAAACCGGTGGAGAAATTAAGAGCGAGCCTGCTGCTGCTCGCATCTGGCAAATAAATCAATCCTGCATTGAGGCTGTAGGCAAAATGACGCTGGGTGGCTTTTGTGAATGGCAAATGAAGCAGGGAGGTGTCTTTGAAATTTGCATCCAGGCCAGTATAGTTGAGCCGTATGCCTTCATTCAGGGTCAACTTGTTGGGTATTATCCTGAACAAATGCTGTGCGTACACGCCTCCATAATTCATATTGTTTTTACCATCGGGATACCTGGTAACCAGGCCTGATGTTTTGATGCCGGAAGTAATATCATAATTGAATGCCGTTGAACGGAGGAAATTGAATTGACCGTCTGCGCCAACACTCAAATCGTGCCGGTCGGTGCTTTTGTGCAAATCCAGGTTCAGTGCCCATACATCAATACGTTCTATCCTGTTCTCCCTTATGGATGCTCTATAAGCACGCTGCATGCGGCTTTCTTCTATATGCTGATAACTGGCGCCGGCCTTCAACTGGTCAAAGAATCCTTTTATTTGTTTGGATTGGTAGTTATAAGATGCCATCAATCTTTCCTGGGGGCCATAGTACCAATCTGCCCATCTTAACCTGCCATTCCTTGTATCGGTGAGCCGGTCATAGCGCGGAATATCACTGCTGGTAGAATACTGCCAGTTCAATTCGTGCGATTGCCCCGGGTTTACCTGCCACAAAAATTTCTGCATCAGATCATACTGGCGGTAATTGCTGTATTTCTGCACGTTGATATTGTTGTTCTGTACAATAGAATCGATGCCGTTGATCTGTGTGATATATTGCGGCCGTTTGCCAAATTCGGCATACGATGTTTTGCGCTGGCTGCCTTGCCGCAGGTTACCGTAATCACTAAAGCTGAAAGACGTGAGCGACGCAAATTTTCGCGTTCCTATATTTACATCGGCATGGCCGGTAAACTCATTGAATGCACTGCTATAGCGGGTTGATACATTGGTTTGTATTTTCTCCCGTAGTGGTTGTTTTGTTTGGAAATGGATCACTCCCCCCAATGCATCAGATCCATAGGTGGTAGATGCCGGGCCCGATAAGATCTCTACCCTTTCAAGGATATCGTCATCAATTGTAATGACATTTTGCAAATGACCGGTCCGGTAAATAGCATTGTTCAGCCGTACCCCATCCACTACCAGTAAAATTCGGCTGGCTTCAAATCCTTTAATGACGGGACTTCCTCCTCCCAACTGGCTTCGTTGTACAAATACCTTCCCGGATTGCTCCAGCAAACCGGCTGTATTATTGCCCAGGGATCGGGCAATTTCATTACTACCGATCACGATTGTTTGCTGGGCAATATGCTTTCTTTTCTCAGGGAATTTATTGGCTGTTACGATCACTTCTTCCAACAGGTTGGTTGTATCTGTAGGTAACTGTTGAGCATACAAAGGCATCCAAAACCATGCAGCAGTGATCAATAAAAAATATTTCATGCTGTGAATTGATCTTAAGAGGTGTGCCGCACCTGAACGGGCGAAGGGTGAGCCCTCCGCCAGCTGGCGGAGGACTCACCCGGCACACCGTGAGTCTATTAATTATTATTGCTTTATGATCCTGAGGTTATAATGCCCCTGGGCTTTGTCTATGATGATTATCTGGTAAATGCCTGGTGTGAGCTTTTGCAGATCCAATTCTTTTGTATTGCCACTAACCATTTGTGTCAGTACCTTCTTTCCATTCATATCATACAATGTTATCGAATGCGCATGTTGAAGCCCTGTTATCATCAATTTGCCGGAAACAGGATTCGGGAAGGCCTTGATGCCGGATACCAATTCTTCGGCGGGTGTCACAATTTTATCATTCTGTTTTTCTTCTTTTGTCAATGTTGCCGGTTGTTGTATGCCATAGATCCTCATCTCTGCCAACTGAAAGGTTGATCCGGCTTTGCAGGCAAAGTTGAACTGGTAGTATTTATAGGCTGCTGTGTTATTGAAAATATATACTTTTTCCTGGCCGCGTCCGCTGAAAAATTCATTGGAAACAGTATGAAGAACTACCCAGTTAGTACTATCGTTTGAAGCCTGCAACGTCCAGCTCTTTGGATCTCTATCCTGCGCGTCATTGGCTGAAACGATGCTGTACCCTTTCGGTACATAGGTATTGCTGGCAATGTACCGTATCCAGGCCGAACAGTTAAAGGTCAGGAATTTGGTTCCATTATCATTGTCGATCACTTTGGTATAATCTTCACCGGCAGGGGAACCGCTTGTAAATTGCGCATCAAGCACGCCGCCATCATCTGTTATATCTGTGGTTCCCACTAATATCGGTGTCCACAGTTTGGTTTCCCATACGCCTCTGCCATAGGTGGCCACCCGCAACTTGCCTGACGATTTTTGGATCTCCACTTCGTTTACTGCTACCAGCGGTAAACCACTGGCATGCTCTACCCAGTTCGTATCTACATTGTCGCGATAATATACGCCCACGTTCATGCCCACATACATGCTTTCACTGGCATTGTTATCTACCACTATCGACCGGGCCACCAGGGCAGGTAATCCGGCAGAAATATTTGTAAAGGTCCTGCCCGTATCAGTAGATACCAGGATCCGGTTTGTAGTACTGTTTAAGGCGAGGTATATTTTTCTGGGGTTCACCGGGCTCACAAAAATGGCATTGATCGATGCAGGCACAGTAACAGAATCCCACCTGGTACCGCCATTGCGGGTGCGGTATAATTTGGCGCCAACAGATCCGTAAATATATAGCGTATCACTGGGTGCAACCGCTAAGGTATTTAACTTGCCGCCTATTACGGTGCCGGAGATCTTTGTCCAGCTGGTGCCACCGTTAACGGATTTGTAAATGCCTGTCCAACCTCCATAAACCGAATTGTGATTGGTGGGATGCATGACAAGGGGTGTTACCCAGTTGCCATCGGAAGGTTGGGTCAGGTTGGTACGTGATGCGCCAGCATTGGTTGTTTTGTAAATGGCGCCGTTTTGTGAGGTGCCGATAGCGATATTGGCATTGGTAGGACTTATGATATTATCCATACCATCAGCGCCTAACCAATCTTTCCAGGTGCTGTCTGTTCTCCTGTAAGAGGAGCCATTATCCTGGGCACCACCCGTGATCACATCAGGATCTGTTTTGGAACAGGCTATCCGGTAAAATTGTTTGATACCAAGTCCTGGCGAAAGATCTGTCCAGTCTCCCCCGCTATTAGTGCTTTTGTAGATCCCACCATCGCTGCCGGAGAAAATGGTAGCGCCGATCCATTCCAGGGCATGCACGTCGGCATGGTTATAACCCACGGTATTCGGATAACTCCAGGCGGTTTGTGCAACAAAGGAAGTACCGCCATTGGTTGACTTAAAGCAAATAATACCGGCGATCATCACTTCATTAACATTGGAAGGATTTACACAGATGGCCATATCATACGTGGCCTGGCCGGAAGTACCGGTACCATTGGTTTCATAACCAAAATAATTAGTGCCATTGGTGGGATTGCCGACAACAGTAGTAACAAAGGTTTGACCGGCATTAGTTGATTTGTACATCCTGCCAAACAGGCTGCCACTGGCTTGCACGGCATATACTACATCAGGATTGGCCGGCGAAACCCCGATCAATGTTCTTCCCACATTGGTGATACCATTCGCGGCGGTAATGGCAGTCCAGGTAACACCATTGTCGGTTGACCGCCAAACGCAACTGGCGCCACCGGAACCGGAAGCATACATAATGTTGGGGTTGGTGGGATGGAATTCGATATCTTCTTTAGATTCTGTATGAACTTGTGTCCAGGAAGTACCACCATTAACAGAGCGAAAGATGCCATTACTGCCGGTAGCAAATACAATAGCAGAACTGTCGGGATGCACCACTACTTTACGGGAATTACCAGCGCCGATGCCCGTTCCCGCCCAGGTAACACCGGCATTGGATGATTTAAAAACGCCCCCATTCTGAATGCAGGCATAAATGATGTTTTGATTGGAAGGATCGATGCAAAGATTAAAAACGTTCATCCAGTTCGGTCCGGTAAAATCAACGAGTGGTTTCCAGGCAGCTCCACTGTTAGTGCTTTTCCAGATACCACCACCGGGTGAGCTAACATAAATAACAGCCATATTCGAAGGATGAACGGCTACTGAGGTGATCCGGCCTACACCCGGATTCCAGCCGCTGGTGTACGACCAGTTTTGCGGACCCAGTTCAAGCCAGGTGCCGAAAGTAGCTCTGGCATTATCCAATTGCGCACGCGACTTCATAATGTCCCTGGCAGCTTTGTATCGGGCTGCTTCTATTTCAGCATCGATCAGGTAACCGTTGTCGTCAGTGTGGAATTTTTTTTCATATAACCAGCGTTGGTATTGTTTATAGCCGGTGCCTCTGCCGGTGCCCACGCTGTCGAAATAACGGTTGGCGATGCGTTCGATTTCATTGAGCCGGAGATCCGTTCTCTCCATTAAATTAAAAATGTCTGTCTGAGACCTGGCAGTAGAGCATAGCACTGCCATAAATAGGACTAAGGTTAATTTTCTCATGTGCCTTATGATTTTATGCGTTAAAATAGTAACAAATACTAACACACGAAAAAAATAAATATTATTATTATTCTGGAAATTAAGTAATTGGGATACAAATCGTAATGTATAATAACAAGCAATTGAACAGCAAAACTTCTGTTTAGCAAAAAAATACAATTAATGGTGTTCGTTACAAATTGTTAATAAAAAAAAATGATGCCTGTAAGTCGATGATGTTACATTGTAATTGGTCATCAAAAAGATTAATGTCGTCATATTCTTTTTGAAACTCCTCACTCCTTCACCCGGAAGATAAATCCTACGCTATACACATTCTCGATGCTCACACAGTCTGAGTTGTTCAGGTGTTTTCGAAGGCGGGAAATAAAAACGTCCAGACTGCGGCCGAGAAAATAGTCGTTCTTCCCCCATAACTGTATGAGGATATCTTCGCGCCGCAGTATCCTGTTCTCATGCCCAAAGAGATACAACAGCAGCTCCGATTCCCGGGGCGTGAGAACGATCTCATTACCATGTTTGATAGACAGCCCCAGAGAATCTTTGTTAAATTCCACGTCGCCGCGAACGATCACCGGTCGTTGCGACATTTCAGCACCAGCATAGCGGCGGATGATATTCCTTATCCGAAGCACCAGCTCATCTACATCGAAAGGTTTTGAAATATAGTCGTCTGCGCCGATTTTCAGGCCGTACAGGCGATCAGCCTTTTCATTGCGGGCCGTTAGAAAAAGAAAAGGAATACGAAGACCTGATTCAACGATCCGGTTGGCCAGCTCAAAACCATCCATCACAGGCAAAGAAACGTCGATAAGGGCTAATTGATAAGCGCCCCGCTCATTTTGCAACTGGTCGAGCGCCACCTTGCCATTCTTCGCCCAGCTTACCTCGAAGCCAACGATCTCAAGGTACTGTTTAACCACATGCCCCAGATCGATCTCGTCTTCAACCAACAGTATCTTAGCATTCATTGGAAGTTTTTTTGTTCTGATAAGGGTATACTGATCGTAAATACGCTTCCCTCGCCTTCCGCGCTCCTGATGTCAATCTTCCATCGATGCGAATCGATCGCCTTGTTAACGTAGAACAACCCCAATCCCAACCCCTTCACCCTACTATGGGTCTCCTTCATACCGCGGTAAAACTTCTCGAAAATATGCTTGCGCATTTCTCTTGTCATCCCAATGCCATTGTCCTCTATCGCGATGTGCAGGGCCTTCCTGTCGCTGAACGTGGTAACCACGATTTTTTTATTCTCCCTGGCGTTGTATTTGACAGCATTGTCAAAAATATTCAAAATTATGGTCGTAAACCAGAACGGATCGAGGAGAACGACATCCCGTGTGGCTTTTTTGTGCAGGGTGAGGTTAACATTTGATTCCGTTGCATTGAGCGTGTAATCGAGCAGCAGTTCGTCGAGCAGGTGGTGCACCGACCTTTTTTCCAGCTGCAGGGAAAGTTTGTTCATCGTTGTTATCTCCAACGTTTGGCCGATCAACGTTTTGAGCCGTTCAGCCTGCCGCTTCACCACTTCAGTCAGGGGCAACAGGCTTTCCCTGTTCGTTATGATCTTTTCATTCTGCATGGTGCGATTGGCTACGATAATGGCAGATAACGGTGTATGAAATTCATGCGTAATGCTGTTGATGAAGTCAGATTTCATCTCCGACAGTTTCTTTTGCTTTATCCAGTTGCGGAAGGTAACAAAGTACAGGAGCACTACGCCACCAACCGACAAAAGAGACAACAGGAAGGTAGGCATCATCAGGCGGAGGATCGTTTGTTTGCGGTCGTAGGTATCTATATACAGGCTGAACGATATGCGGTAGGTGTGGTCCATGCTGCTGCTGACCATTAGATGCTGTGCCAGGGTATTCACTTCCAGGTTTTCCAGCATGCCCCCCACCCGTATCCCTGCTTTCGTTTGTATGTGCGGATCGATCCATTGATAATTACCATTTGACTGGTAAACCGGGATATACCGGTCGCGCTGGAACGCTATTTCCACCGATTCGATGGTAGAAGCATACCGTATCTTTCTGTTGAGCCTGTTGCGCTGCATAATGACCTGCAACAGGCTGTCCATATTATTGGCCCTGCGCAAATCACGAAAGGCACTGTCGCAAACCCGTTGACTGAGCCGGCTGAACGCCGGCCTGTCGTGGTTGTATAACTCCTCCAACTGTTGCATATGCCCCATCACATACCTGTCCAATATCGCTCTGCCACCGGGGAACACCTTGTCGTTTTTGATGGCAGCCAGGTATTCGTTGATGATGGTACTCTTCTCGTCAAAGAAATAATGATTGTTTTTCAACTCATAAGTATTGTACAGGAGGAAGAATTGTACATACGAGAGTATAAGCAAGCTGGCAACGGCAATGATCGTATGAAGGGTAGTCGTATATTTCAAGCAGCTTTGTTTTGGGTTATGATTTAATTTCCGTTCAGGCAGGGGGCTCGTTATACCGGATCCCTTGTATATTGTTATGTGTATCGTTACAGTAATGTATAATCTTTTTCTACATAATTTTCCCGCAATCAGTGCCGTACACATAAGATATTCCTTCAGCATGCGAAGTGATTTCTGCTAAAGGGCATCCCGTTTAGTTTCTGTTAACATTCCGTTTCAGATCCATTAACTATTCGACCAATGCTAACTATTTAATATTGTTATCTAACCAAAATTAAAACGAAAGCTATGCCCAGATACTTTCTGCTTAGAGTTCTGTCTGCGTATTTATTGACAACTCTCATTTCAAACAGTGCTTTCTCACAAACTATCATTACCGTTACAGGAACTGTAAAAGACAAGTTGGACAAACCCATTGCTGGTGTGTCTGTTGTAATACAGAATAAAAGCACGTCGGGAACCACCACCAATAGCGGTGGTGAATTTAAATTACAGGTAAGCACTACAGATGCACTTGTGTTTACGCATACAGGTTATATCGAAGTGATAAGGCCGGTTAACAATTCGCTGGTACTTGAAGTGATCATGGATGCCAAAGCCGGTAGTCTTGAAGACGTGATCGTCACCAGTTACGGAGGTAAACAAAAAAAGGTCAGTGTTGTAGGCGCGCAGTCAACCATCAGCGCAAAAGAATTGGAACACCCGGTAGCCAATCTTAGCACCATGCTGGCAGGGCGGGTGGCAGGTGTAGTGGGCGTACAACGCTCTGGTTTACCCGGCAGTAATTCCGCCGATATATGGATCAGAGGTATTCAAACATTTGGAGGAAGCCCCAGCGGTGCCCTGGTCATCATTGATGGTGTACAGGGCAGGGACTTAAACAGCATCGACCCGGAAGACATCGAGTCTTTCACCATTTTAAAAGACGCATCTTCTACCGCGGTATATGGCTCCCTGGGCGCCAATGGTGTAATTCTCATCAACACCAAAAAAGGTAAGGCAGGTAAGGCAAGACTGATGATGAATTATAACCACGGAACCACCTCTTTTACCAAAGTGCCTGAAATGGCCGACGCCAAAACTTATATGGAACTGAAAAATGAGGCTTTGGTTGCTTCAGGTCAGGCCCCGCAGTTTACCCAGGAATATATAGACAGCACGCTTTCCGGAACAGCTAATCCTTACAGGTTTCCGAATATAGACTGGATGGACTTATTGTTCAAAAAATATTCGCTCAACAAACGCCTCAACGTAAGCGCTACCGGTGGTAGTGAAAATACAAAATACTATACCTCTGTAGCCTACTATGATGAAACGTCGCTGTTGAAAACCGACCCGGAGGTGGACTATGACGCCACCACCCTCTTCAGAAGGTTCAACTATACGTCGAATATCGACATGGACCTGACCAAAACAACCAAATTCAGTTTATACCTAAACGGTTATATTACCAATTTCAATGAGCCTGGCTGGGGTGCCGAGGCAGCCTTTGCCCAGGCACAAAATGCCAGTCCTGTTTTTTATCCGCCTATGTACCCGGGTAACCTGGTTTCGGGTATAGGTTATGGTTCCACGCCTTCTCCTAATCCCTGGGCGGCTACGACACAAACAGGTGTTGTAAAAAGATTCCAGTCAAAAATTAACAGCGCCCTTTACCTCACCCAGAATTTGGATTTTCTCACAAAGGGCCTTACTATAAAAGGTATGTATTCTTATGATGTGTTTAATGAATCGTGGGAACGCAGAATAAGAAACAGAAGCATCTACTATTTAAACCAGACAAATCCTTACAAACCGGATGGCAGTTTGAACCTGGAACAAATGATTGCAGGATCAGACGAATTAGGATTCGCCACTTCCAATGGCGGCACCCGTCAGTTTACTTTGGAGGGGCAGGCTTCATACGACCGCTACTTTGGAGATCATCATATTTATTCCACAGTCGTTTACAACCAGTTGAGCAATTTAAATCCTTTCCACGGCACCTTGAGTAATTATATCCCATTTCGCCAGCAAAACATAGCGGGCAAAGTCACTTATTCATATAATGATAAATACTTTACAGAAATAACCGGCGGGTATAATGGTTCTGAAAACTATGCGCCCGCTAACCGGTTTGGCTTCTTCCCCTCCGTAGGGGTGGGTTGGGTTGTTTCAAGAGAAAAGTTTTTTGAACCATTGTCGAACATTTTCCAATATTTCAAGATCCGTTACTCCAATGGTAAAGCAGGGGCACCGGGAACCGGTTTACGTTTCGGATTTTTAACGCTTGTTACAAACACTGCCCGTGGAATTACATTCGGCACACCAAACAGGAACGGCACACCAAGCCCTGTCACCAATGTTTCAGGTGTGAACATTTCACAATACGGTGCAGACGTAAGGTGGGCTACTGCCCATACGCAGGACCTGGGCATCGAATTTAATGTTTTGAAAAATAAACTATCGTTTGTGCTGGATTATTTCCGGTCACATCGCACCGGTGTATTTTTAACCAGGGCTGACTTTCCTGACTACGCCGGGTTACAGTATAATCCCGTTGGAAACTACGGCATCCTTGATGCAGCCGGGTTTGATGGAACGGTAGAGTTACAGGGCATTTCATTATCCAAAAAAGTGAGCATTTCTTTCCGGGGAAACTTTACTTACAACTCAGATTTATTGCGTGAAAACAGGCAAGCTCCTTTTGCCGATCCCTACCAGGAAAGAAGGGGGCATAACCTGCTGGCTGCTTACGGTTATAAAGCCGAAGGGATCTTCCAAAGCCAAAAAGAAATTGACAACAGCCCTTCGCAAATTGCATTGGGTAATCCGCGGGTAGGCGATCTAAAATATAAGGACCTGAACGGTGATGGCGTTATCGATATTTATGACCAAACGAAGATCAGTCGTTGGGATGTACCCAACTTCGTATATGGTTTTGGCACCAACATTAACGTTGGCCGTTTCTACCTCAGTATATTTTTCCAGGGAATATCAGGTGCGTCGAGGTTAATGTCCGGCAATGCGGCGATGCCTTTCAGCGGAGGCGGTAACGACGGTAACATTTTTATGATGTCAACCGATAGGTGGACAGCAGAAAATAAAGCAGAGCACCCATATTTCCCCCGCCTCGGCTGGGGCAATGCTGCCACATCGAATAATACAGTGGCCAGTACCTGGTGGGTAAGGGATATGAGCTTCCTTCGTTTAAAAACGGTGGACCTGGGCTATAACATTCCAAAAGAACCTTTCAAAAAAATTGGCTTAACGAGCGCCAGGATATATTTCTCAGGTGTGAATTTGCTCTACTGGAGCAAGTTTGACTTATGGGACCCTGAACTGGATACTAATAACGGAAATAAATATCCCAACACCCGTAATATGTCTATTGGATTACAGGCCAATTTTTAATTTTTAATTATCGATACAATGACAAACAAGATATCCAAAATAATATTCGTGTTTTTCGCCCTGTTGACGATGGCGTCCTGTAAAAAATTTCTCAACCAGGTACCCGATAATCTTTTAAAAGAAGAAGATATATTTAAAACGTACAAAAATACCAACGGGTACCTGGCACAGGTATATGCCAATATTCCTGATGAATTCAGCAGTCGTTTTGCCCCGGGGGGTAGTTATGCAGGGCCGTGGACAGGCGCTTCCGATGAAGCCAACTACTGGTCTCTCAGTTGGGTAATGTCCAATGCACTGAATCAAAGCACCTGGGATAATAATATAGGCGGCACCTTTTGGACAAATTTTTATAAACCGGTAAGAACGGCTACTGATTTTATTGCAAAGATCGATGCAGCGACTGCTCCCGATATAACAGCCCAGCAGAAAATGCGTTTTAAAGCTGAAGCACGTGCATTGAGAGCTATTTTTTATTACTGGATGATGAGATTGTATGGGCCGGTAATCATTTTGGAAGATGTTGTTCCCGTTGAAGGCACCGGTGATGACATATTTTTCCCGCGTACCTCTTTCGACAGTTGCGTAACCTACGTTTCACACGAGTTGGATCAGGCTTATGCAGAGTTGAAAAATTCTGAAACGTTGGGTCAAAATAACCCTGCCAACCTTCCTATAAACGACGAATGGGGTCGGATAACCACCGGTGTTTGTAAAGCCTATAAAGCGCAGGTATTATTACTGTCGGCAAGTCCATTATTCAATGGCAATAAAGATTATGCTTCTTTAAAGAACAAGGACGGGTTGCAATTGATCAACCAAACGTATGATGCCAATAAATGGAAACTCGCCGCAGATGCTTACAAAGCATTCCTGGATGAATTTGTGCCGGGCACATACAGACTCTATACTGAAAATGATGCCGACCCATTTTTAGCCGCATACAAATCCTGTAAGAACGTAATGTTGAACGATTGGAACGCTGAGTGGATATGGGGAAAATCAATGTGCGGAGGCGCCGGCGACTACTGGTATGACATTACTCCAAAGCTGGTAGGTTACAATAACACGGTAGGAAAGGGAGCAGGTTTTCTTTCTGTGAACCAAAGCATGGTAGATGCTTACGAGATGAAAAACGGGTTAGCGATCACTGATGCCGCCTCGGGTTACCAAACATCAGGGTTCTCCAATTTCAGGGCACCTTATGATGTTAAAGACCGGTCTACATTCAAACAATGGGTTAACCGGGAAGCAAGATTTTATGTAGGCGTAAGTTATAACCGTTGTTATTGGCAAAACCAGGGCAGCAGCCCTGATGAAGTGGTGCCGGTATTTGAGCTGAGCGGCAATTCCGGCAGAACACAAAGCACATGGGATGTTACTTCTACCGGATATATCGTGAGAAAGCAGCTTACCAACAGCAACCAGTCGAGAGGCTGGGTATATGTAAGGCTGGCCCAGATGTACCTGGACTATGCAGAAGCATTAAATGAATCAAGCCCCGGAGATCCGGAAATTCTAAAGGCGGTAAACCTGATAAGAGAACGTGCCGGGCTTCCGCAATATGGCACCGGTACAAATCCATTGCCTGTTCCCAATGGCCAGGATGTAGTTCTTAATGTTATCAGGCATGAACGCCAGGTGGAGCTGGCCTTTGAAAATGTTCGCTATTTCGACCTGCGCAGGTGGAAGATTGCCGCCGAAACAATGGGTGCAGATGCATATGGCATGAACATTTTTGCCGATGGAGCAGGCTTTTATGAAAAAACGCTGGTGCAGAAAAGAAGGTTCTTACCAAGGGATTATTTGTGGCCTATCCCCAACAACGAAATATTAAAAGACAAGTACCTGGTTCAAAACCCAGGCTGGTAACAAGCCGCTAACATCAGTTTAAAAACAAAAAAAGTGTATATGATCAAACGATTCAATATAAATAAACAGCCTCGGCCGTTGTCAGTGCTGATGCCTGTGTTATTAGCGGCCATTTTATTGAATGCCTGCCTCAAAGAAGACGATTTGTATACCCTCAAAGAAGGTGTATGTTATATGCCGCAGGCATACCAGGATAAAAATAAAGTACGGGCGCTGGTCAAAGTCGATTCCGTTCAGGAAACGGGATTCGGATTCTATTATACCTCCTATCATGGAGCACCTTCGGATATCACCGGCAATTTTGTCGTTGATACTTCGCTTGTAAAAAAGTACAACGAGGACAATGCCTTTACGGGCAACGTGTACCTTGTGCTGCCGGAAAGCGCCTACACCCTTTCAGGCACAACCGCTACGGTGAAAAGCGGGAGTACTTCGTCGGAGCCGCTTACATTGGCCATTAATCCCAAAAATCTTACGTTGGGCGTAAAATATATGTTGCCGATAAAACTTACCAGTGTGTCATCAGGGACGATTGACAATAGTCTTTCCGTTACCTATTTCAGAATTGATGAGATCAATGTAAGGTCAAGAGATGTTACAAAAGGTGGAACACTTACTGGAAATAATACCGATTCTCCCAACGGTGAGGACCTACCCAGGCTTGTCGACAGTAATTTCTCTTCCAAATACCTGGGGCGTAATTACGCCACAAATCTTTATGTACAACTGGCGTATCCATCTTCAAAGAAAATAGATGCGTATACCATTACTTCTGGGAATGACGCGCCGGACCGCGATCCGAAAAACTTTAACCTGCAAGGCTCCAATGATGGAACAACGTGGACAACGATTGACAGCAGGAGCAATGAACGTTTCCTTGGCAGAAATTTAACCCGTACGTTCAATCTTGCTGCAGAAGCCGAATATTCTTATTACAGGCTAAATATCACTTCCATAAGCGGCGCCAATCTTATCCAGGTTTCAGAGTGGAGATTATTGGATTATTATTGAGCGTTATACAATCTATTTAATATGGCCCTGCCTTACATTAAAAAAAATAGCAGGGCCATATTTATTGGTTACAAACGGATAATATTAATAATCCTATCAACGCTGACCCTTAGGCGGCGCTACGGCGCCCTTATCGAGCCAAATGGTGAATTGTTTCACAAACTCTGCATAGCTGATGGAGGGTATGCTTCTGCCTGTGCCTGGTCTCCATCCCCACTTAACGAGGTCGGTTTTTAAATGTTCTTTAAGATCATGGAACGATTTACCGCCATTTTGTTTTGGATCTTTCATTTGTATCGCCAGGTCATGTGCCGATTTTCCCTGGAAAACCATCCGCATATCGGATGGCGGCAGATGCCAGTCTTCGGCGCCGGGTGGCATATTCAAACCGGGTGTATTTTCCGTTTGATGGCAATTGGAACATTTCAGTGCATACAACCCTTTGCCATCTATTCCGCGTTTTACGCCTTGCGGATGCAAATGATTGTCATCTCCATTCAGTGGAATATCGCCGGCAGGGTGACAGTTCATGCATCGTGGCGACATCAGCACTTTATACACCTGCAAAAATGCTTTCTGAGATGCAAGGCTGTCGGCTCGTGATATGGTAGGGGATGATCGATCTGCTTTTTTCTTATCATCAATGGTAAATGACAGGGTTGATGCAGCTACTGCTACAACCATACAGGTTGCGTATACTGTCATTCTGCCTGGTTTTAATTTTTGATACCAGCGGGTTGTCATATGAATGCGTTTGTGTTTTTCAAAATCATAGGTGATTGATCGCCTCAGGCTTTTTTCAGATCAGCTGGTTGTATGGGCAATCTGCGCACCCGTTTGCCTGTTGCTGCAAACAAGGCGTTAACCACTGCCGGCGCCAGCGGCGGAACACCTGGCTCTCCTGCCCCACCCATCTTTTCATTGCTATCAACAATATGCACTTCTATAAGCGGCGCTTCATTCATACGCACCATTTTATAATCGTGGTAGTTTCGTTGTTTAACCCGTCCTTTATCCAGGGAGATCTCGCCATATAAAACGGCTGTTAACCCGAATATGATCCCGCTTTCCATTTGGGCCTTTACACCTTCGGGGTTCACTGCTAATCCACAATCAATGGCACAGGTAACCTTGTGTACCTTAAGGTGTCCTTCATTGATAGATATCTCCGCTACCTGGGCTACATAACTTGCAAATGACTCATGTACGGCTACGCCTCTAAACCGGCCTGCGGGCAATGGATTGTTCCAGCCTGATTTTTCTACCACCAGGTCAAGTGCTGCGAGGTGCCTTTTGCTTTTCAGGATGCTACGGCGATACGCAACCGGATCTTTACCTGCTGCTGCTGCGAGTTCATCTATCATTGTTTCCATTACAAAGGCAGTGTGTGTATGTCCCACAGATCGCCACCACAACACCGGTACCTGCAACTTGGGTGAATGCAGTTCTACCGTATGGTTGGCAATGGATTCCAGGTAAGGCGAATCATTAACTCCTTCAACCGAAGTACCGTCTACCCCATTTTTTATCATTGCTTCAAAGGGTGTACCAGCTACAATGGATTGCCCTACCAGGGTGTGCTGCCAGGCAGTGGGTAAACCATCGGGCCCCAGGCCGATATTTACTTTATGTAAAAAAGCCGGCCGGTAATAACCACCACGCATATCATCTTCGCGAGTCCATACCATTTTTATAAATTTGCCGCTTGCCTTGGCTATATGCACTGCTTCTGCAACAAAATCTGAAGTGGACGTTGCTCTTCTTCCAAACCCACCGCCTAAAAACTGGGTGTTAACCATTACCTGTTCAGGTGCAAAGCCCAGGATCTTTGCTGCGGTATTCTGGTCGAGACCCGGCATTTGCGTGCCGGTCCATATTTCACAGTTATTGCCGGTGATCTTTACGGTGGCGTTAAGTGGCTCCATGGTGGCATGTGCCAGGTAAGGAAATATATATTCTGCAGCAATCTTCTTTGTTGCTTTGGTAAGGGCATCAGCCGTATTGCCCGCCTGGGCGGCTGAGGCGCCTTTTGTTGCGGCTAATTTCCGGTATTCTGCAAATTGGGTGCTGCTGGTTATGTTTTCACCAGGGCCATTGACCCACTCGATCTTCAATGCATCGCGACCTTGTTTGGCGGCCCAGAAATGTTCGGCTATAACGGCCACGCCTGTTGGTATCTGTACTACTTGTTTTACGCCTTTAATAGCTTTTGCCGCTGTTGCATCAAATGATTTTACCGTGGCGCCAAATACAGGACCATGGGCAACTACGGCGATCAGCATTTCCGGGAAATGCACATCCAGTCCAAACCGGGCTTCGCCATTTGCCTTCGCCTTTGAATCGAGCCGTTTGGTGGCCTTGCCGATCAGCTTCCAGTCTTTTTTGTCTTTTAGTTTTACAGAAGTAGGCGCTGTCAGTTTTCCGGCCGCTTCGGCCAGTTCGCCATAACTCGCCCGTTTATCACCTGCAATTACAAACCCTTTTTCGGTACGACAGTCTGCCGGTGATACATTGAATTGTTTGGCTGCAGCATCCACCAGCATGGCTCTTGCTGTTGCGCCGGCGGTGCGGTACCGCTCAAATTCTGACCAGGTAGTACTAGACCCACCTGTAATTTGTATACCGTATATTGGATGTGCATATGGTTTACCGGGTGGTGCATGTTCTACTGTTACTTTATCCCAGTCGCAATCCAGTTCTTCTGCAATAAGCATGGGTAATGTTGTCCATATCCCCTGCCCCATTTCTACATGAGCCAGAATAACTTTTATCGTGTTATCCGGTGCAATATTCAAATAGGCATTGGGCACAAATGGGGCGCCCGTTATTTTAGGAGCGAATTTTTTGGCACTGGCCGGAACGAAAAATGAAAGTAATAGACCGCCGGTTATTGTTCCGCCGGTTTGTAAGAATTTACGACGGCTGTATGTTGTTTCACTCATTGTACACCTCCCTGTTTTTGTAATTCAGCGGCGCGGTGAATGGCTTTTCTGATGCGTTGATAGGTACCGCACCGGCAGATATTGCCACTCATGGCGTCATCGATATCCTGGTCAGTTGGTTCGGGTTTTTCGCGAAGCAAAACAGCCGCTGCCATGATCTGTCCGCTTTGGCAATAACCACACTGCGGCACGTCTTCTTCTTGCCAGGCACGTTGTAACGGATGACTGGTGTTGTTGGAAAGACCTTCAATAGTAATTACTTTTTGATTGTCTGCGCGGCGAACGGGCGTTACACAGGAGCGAACCGCCTCGTCGTTTAAATGGACCGTACAGGCTCCGCATTGAGCCATACCACAGCCATA
>DASUVL010001235.1:0-3626 GCA_036379015.1 Niastella sp. | reverse complement strand
TCACCTGAGCCTGCGTAAGCGTTGCGGGTAAGGCCGGCACGCCTGCGCGGTTACGGATCACATTCAGATCAGCAATGGCCGCGGTAACACTGCCAGCTCCATTGGCAGCGGCTTCCGCCCGTATGAGGTACATTTCTGCCAAACGCAGCATCATGTAATATTCAGTTGATGGGTTGTTACTGAAAGTGCCCTGACCGAGCTTGTATTTCCAGGGATAATAGTTTACAGGCGTAACGGTGGTGGTGCCTACCCATGCCGTGCGGCGGCGGTCGCCGGTTTCAAAAGTGTTAAGCAGCACAGGCGTGAGGCAATACCGGGCGATACCTGTTGCGATAACCGGAATGAACGTGAACCCTTCGATGGTGCTGTTTCTAACCCCGGCGTCAGTAGTTCCCTGTTTCATTTGCCAGATGGCTTCCTTGCTTTTGATCAGGAATACATTAAGCGGATCAGCCTCCAGGCTAAACAACAAGTTATTGCTGATAACAGTAGATGCCTGTTCGGCAGCATTGGCATATTCTCCCCTGTACAGGTAAACCCTGGCCAGCAAGGCAGTAGCCGCCCATTTGGTTGGTAATATCCTTTCCATTGCAGGGCCTGATATGGAATAATCTGCCGATAACACTTCCTGCGCCTCTTTCAGATCATTTATGATCTGATCATACACTTCGCCGACCGGGGTTCTCGCCATGTACCGCGTTTTATTGAAGTCTACCGTTTTCACCAGCGGTACATCACCAAACAAATTGGTGAGATAGAAATAACAGAACGCCCGTACGAATTTAGCTTCTGCCGTAAGCTGTGTTCGCGCACTGTCGGTTAAGGAAGTGGATGCAGAAGCAGCAATGCCTTCTATCACGGAGTTGGCATTGTAAATGATCTTGTAACCGCTTGTCCATACGGTACTGGTATAACTGTTTGTTTGTAATAACTGGTTGGGCACAAAAGTGTTTAAGTATACATCGCCGGTTCCATAATAAAACAACTCGTCTGCCGACATACCGGTGAGAATAGAAACATAACCATTACTGATCGATATTGGGCCATTCACCATTTGTGCGTATACACCGGCCATGGCTGTAGTGGCCTGCGCATCGGTTTTGAACATTTCATCAGAAGTAATGCTATTGAGCGGTAACGGCACAGTAACCATTTTCTTGCAGGATAACAGGCCTGCACCTATTATAAGATGTAAGCTGGCCAACACGATCGATCTTTTATACATATGCATATCAATAGAATTAAAAATTAAAGGAGAGTTTACCGGCAATAACTCTTGCCTGTGGCAACGTACCGAATGTACTTTCCGGATCGATGTCTTTATAGGGTGTGATGGTAAAAACGTTCGACATGTTCAGGGAGAAAGTAGCCCCCTGCATATGCAGTTTTTTACAGGCGGCATCAGGTAATGAATACCCCAGTACCAGGCTCGAACATCTAATAAAAGAAGCATCTGCATAAGCGCCATCTGATTGGTTAAACCAGGCTTCCCCATTCGTGACATTAGTCGTAAAACGGGGATAGGCCGTTTGATCGCCCGGTTGTTGCCAGTGATCATTGAATATATAGGCGGGCATATTACCTATGCCACCACCAGGCTGCGCATAAGGTATCAATTTCATCTGCTTTTTGAAATTGAAGAACAGGCTTAACACGAAGTGTTTGTAGGTGAACTCGTTTGAAATACCACCGCTATACTTAGGCGTGGGATCAATAGAAATATACCGGTCATCGGCGCCTGACAACGGTGCTGCATTGCCGTTTTTGGTAATAATGCCGTCATGATTATAATCGTGCACAACGCGACGACCATTCTGCGGATTGATACCCAGGTAATGGAACAGGTATTCCGTATTCAACGATTTACCTATTAACTGAGTAGTATAATACGGCGAGAATTCAAAGTCGGGATAAGCCAGCAGCTTGTTCCGGTTAACCCCGATATTAAAACCAAGCGTCCAGGAGAACTTTTTGCCGGCTATCACCTGTGCATTCAAACTTCCTTCCCAACCGCTGTTCTCTACATTGGCCGGTGAATTACCAACCACTGTTGAAAAGCCGGTATACGAAGGTGTGGGAATGTCGGTTAACTGGTTGTTGCAACGGTTACGGTACCAGGTAGCCGTCAGCGTGATCCTGTCTTTCAGAAAACCCATTGACAGATCAACGTTTATCTTTTTATTCTCCTGCCATTGGTAATCCTGGTTCACAGCATGCGCAGGGACGAAAGGTAATATACCATTGTACAACGGAATGGTACGAATGGCCTTCCACTCAGAAATATATTGATAACTACCACCGTAATCGAGTCCTGTTACGCCATAACTGGCGTTCAGTTTTAAATAACTCCACCAGGAGGGCAACACCGGTTGCAGCCATTCTTCTTCCGAGGCTATCCAGCCCGCGCCGGCCGACCAGAAATTACCAAACTGCCGGCCGGGCCCGAAGTTGGAAGAACCATCCCGGTTACCGGCCAGTTCAAGAATGTATTTATTCTGCCAGTTATAATTGATACGCCCGTGTATACTCGCATATTTTTTTTGTGCGGCGGTGGACCCGCTCGACATAAACGGAGCATTGCCAATAGACCTGATCAATGCATCGTTGGTATAACCAAACCCTGCCGAAGTGGTTCCCCGGGTGTTTGAGTTTTGCCAGGTACCGCCGGCCATGGCTTCCAGCTTACCACTGCCTATATAGGTTGTATAATTCAACTGCGGCTCAACATTCCAGTTATTGACACTGGAGTTACCAAAATTTGCGGCGCCGGTCGGATTCAGAATAGGGTTTTGTGCGGCGATGGGGTAATAATATTCATTATTGGTTTGCGCATTGTTGAAACCGCCATTCAAGCTACCGGTCAAGCCTTTGGTGAACACATAACTCAGGCGCAGGCTGGCATTTATAAAATGTACGCTGGCAACGGATGGACTAAGCACTGACCCAAAAGGATAATTATCTGATGACAACTTGGCTAAATTCCATTCTGTATAGTTCAACTCGCCTTTTTTATTAAAAATGGACGGCATATTGGGCGGCAACGTATACAGCGTTGGTGAGGCGATCGCTTTTACATAAGTATAGGTGTATAAAGTATGAAGATCTACCGTTAATTTTTGATCAGAATTACGGTGGGTGATGGTTGATGAAACATTGATACGCTGGTTCTTTCCATTCAGTGTGGTAATATCCTGGCTATTGGTAAAACCGGCGCCAATACTAAAAGAAGTAAGGCGGTCGCCACCTGAAAGGCGCATCGTCGCTTCTGTACTTTTTGCCACACCCCACAATTCCCTTTGCCAGTCGGTAGTGCGCGTGGTATCCCAGGCAAGCTCAGGTATAAACGCTGTGGTGAGCGGATAGCCATCATTTTTCATGGTTTCCCGGCGCATTTGCAGGTACTCAGGTGTTTTAAGCAGATCGAGGCGACGGGGCGCCATACTTACTGATTGCTGCACATTTACATTCAGTCGCGTTTTGCCTGGTTTTGCTCTTTTTGTGGTTATAAGGATAACGCCATTAGCGCCCCGGGAACCATATATAGCTGTAGCCGATGCATCTTTTAACACGGAAATACTTTCGATATCGCCGGAATTGATGCTGAACAGCGGACTTTGTCCTCTGGT
>DASUVL010001234.1:0-4536 GCA_036379015.1 Niastella sp. | reverse complement strand
AATAAATTCGGGGGGATAAATGGCATACAAAGGGACTGGGTATCATGTTTTAAACAATTCCGGTGCACAGATAGTTTAAGAATACCGAAAAAGATGGGTATGACGTAAATCATGCCAGGGTATGCAACTCCACAATTTGTTATCTACTGTCAGAACATTGGTTCTGTGAATTACAAGGCGTAATTATTGCAAATCATATATTAGAAGTAGGATAAGCTACCAGACCAAATTATTTATACGCTAAACTCTTTTTATGGAAGACAAGACATTACAAGAAGGAAAGAAACGCGAAACCGACGTGAATGAGTCAAAGTCAGGAAAAGATAACAGTCTTATTAAAGAGGAAACTCCGGGAAAGAATGACACAGATACAGAACCGGATGAATTTATCGGTCCTGATGCTGATACCGATCTGCCGATTGACGGCGAGGTGATTAACGACGCTGTTCTGCGGGGTGAACCTCATGCCAACATCGACGCGATGCTGGATAACAAAAAGAATGATACACCACCCAAAAAGGATGTCGAAACAAAATTGAAGCCTATATAACTTATATTTTTTTAAGAGGCATTTTCATTGACAATTGCCTGCAACATTGCGGGAATACCTTCTTTTTCAATGATCATCATTCCCTGGCGATCGTTTGAAATGCCCTCTGCCATGCTAAATGTATAAGAGAGAATACCTGCTTCAATCCTTGTTGGCATATAGCGGAACAGGATATGATCACCCCGCGTCCCCAGTTCGGCGCCTACTTCAATGATATGGGTTGAAATGATATAAAAACAATTTCGGTAAGCAGCAAACGCTTCCGACACCGCAAGCGTAGCATCAAAAGCATCTTTTACATTGGTGCCTTTGAATAACTCATCGAAAATAACCAGCAGTCTCCGCCCTTCCGACACCTGGGCCGCAACCGTTTTTACCCGTAACACTTCCGCATAAAAATGACTATACCCCTTATTGAGATTATCCGGCACGTTGATAGAAGTGAAAAGGCCATCCATAACGGTGAACCGCATTTCTTCGGCAGCCACAGGAAAGCCCATATGCGCCAGGTACACAGCAGCGCCCAGGGCTTTCATCAGTGTTGATTTGCCCGCCATATTTGCTCCTGTCAAAAAGATCATGTTTTTCGCCGGGTTGAAATGCATTGAATTGGGCACCGCTGCCGGAATGGCCGGATGCCATAACCGCCCGGTATATAGCTGTGGGGAAGCGGCTGCATCTGCGGTCAATACTTCGGCAAACCCCAGTGATTTTTGTTTTGCCACCCCAGCTACCGCTATGCATACATCTACGAGATACATGAGTTGCAGCAATTCACCCATTTCATTTTTGTACACGTACAAAAGATCATGGTGCGCCTCCACCATTTCACCGAACGTCAACTTTCCCTTTTGCCGGTACGATTGCATCCAACGCATCGTATCTCTGTTCCAGACAGTCCGCACCCGCAACACCTGTTCCCGCAACGAGCTGTCTTCGATCTGTCCTACAAATTCCTCTACAGCATGTAGCATATCGATAGTCGCATACAGACCGGTCCTGATCTGTTCAAATTGCGGGTTGCGGAAAATGTTACCCAGCGCCCGCTTATATATAAGACCAATAGCCGAAGCTACATAGGATGTACCGGGAAAAGCCGTAAGGTAATTTTCGGCCGCTCCCAAAATTTTCGGGTCCAGCGGAAAAGGCAGGTCCTTTTCCTGAAAATACCGGAACAGAACGGTCCTTTCTGTAATCCCCTTCGCATCGCAGAGGGGTTGCCGGAACATGTCGTGCAACAGCCTTTCACCACCGGCCGACAGCACCTGGTTGAACATGGAGAAAAAAGAATGCGCTTTATGCTTGCCCAGTATATTGAGATCTTCCAGCGTTTGAGGGTCGGTTATAAAACTCATGTTGTTATTGCTGTTTTTTCAATCCTTGTTCTAACATTTCAAGAATACCTTCATTTTGTACGATCAGCATACCGTGGCGGTCAGCTGAGATCCCGTTTTTCATGCGGTAAGAATAAACAGGCTGCGTACCATTCATTTCCGTGGGCATATAAACATATTGTATACCCGTACATGCCTCCCTGAGCGTATCTGCTGCTTCCAGTACGTGGGTGGAAATAATGAACATAGACCGGGCGGCGCCTGCAAATCCCCGGGTTATCGCTACCGTACCTTCATATGCGTCTTTTACATTCGTTCCCCGGAACAACTCATCAAATACTACGAACAGCCGCTTGCCGGCAGCCAGTTCCCGCACTATCTTTTTTACCCGCAGCACTTCCGCATAAAAATGGCTGGCCCCAATGCCAAGGTTATCGGGCAGGTTAATGGTAGTATAAAGTCCGTCGAGCGGCGCAAATTGCATATGCGCAGCCGGTACGGGAAATCCCATGTGCGCCAGCAGCAAAACAATACTGACCGACTTCATGAAAGTAGACTTACCGGCCATGTTGGCGCCGGTCAAAAAAATAACATGATCAGTCCCGTTCATATCCAGGTTGTTGGGGACCGCATTGGTTATAAGCGGATGAAAAAAATCGTTCAGTTGCAGCAGGGGTTCCTGTTGCTGCACCACTACCGGAAAGGTGTAATTACGTTCCCGGGCTACCCGGCCAACCGCCATGTATACATCCAGCATGTACGCATGCCGCAACAGGGTATACAACCGGTCCCGCTCCCTGAAACGGAACAGGGCATCAAAATGCACCACGTCTTCGCTGGAAAGCTTTCCCAACTTTTCAGCGGCTTCCGTAAATGCCGGTATATTCATGACCGATAGCGCTGCCATATACTCCCCGAAATAGTCATGGCCGCTGCTGCATGCCAGCGAACGGTAAAAATCCCTGCATTCCCTGATAAAACCCAGGGTTGCATGAACGCCTTTGCCGATCAGATCAGATTGCAGGTCCTTCCCTGCCAGTTTATCGAGTTTACCCAGCAGCCCTTCCTGCATACGCACCCCGGCGCGCTCATCCCTGTTGCCGATGAATTGTTCAATCACATCAAAATTCCCCGGCGTAAAAGGGAACCGCCTGTCGTCTGTAGCAAAGAACCGGATAATACCCAACCTGCGACTGATGGGCTCAGCACCGGAAAGAGGGTTACGGAACATATCTCCGAGCAGATCCGACCCGCCCCTTGTTACACACCGGTTGTAGATGCCCGGGATACCCTCGCCATTGTTACGGCCCGAGATCCCGAGATCATCCATCGTTTGTTTATCTGTACTTAATGGCATCACCAATTATTTTCGTTTTCTGCGTATAAGCAATATGCTTCCGAGCAATACCAGCATCGCAGACGTGCCATACAGCACGGCAATGCGCAATAGCTTCACCTGGTCTTTTGTGATCTCCGCTTTTGTATCGAGAGCTTCAGGACGGGAACTGTCAATCGGGTACATGCCATAGCTTAACCAGCTGAAAAGGCCTGTACTGAATGCAAAGTTGGCCGTACGCACATTGTTACGTTGCATTTCTGTATTCGACATAAAATCCGCATCGCCTGAAACAATGATCCGTTGTTCCTTACCATGTACTTTTCTGGTAATCGAAACGGCTACCGGGTATGCCCCTTTTTGATCGCCCTTATCAGGCATGTAATTGATCTCAACGGAATCCGCAACAAAGGCGCCTTTCTTCAACCAGCCAACGGTTGTATCAACCTGCAGCAACGAACTGATTACGCTGTTATTGGTAATGGTAATGGAAAGTGGCGCCGCGCCTGGCATCGAAACCCTGGCATTGTAGTGATGGGCATGCGCAAGTCGTGGATACAGTGATGCCGCCGCTTCGGTTAATACCGGTGTGGCAAGCGTTTGCTGCAGGTTGTTGCTTTTCTGTAAAATGGTTCCTTCAAGCAGTTGTATACCGAACTGTTTCAGGTAAGGATTTAGCAGCGATTGCTTACCCGGTTCTCCCAGGATCATCAGATTGCCACCGGCATCCGTATATGCCTGTAACCGCTGAAGGGCGAGCGGGCTCAATGCCTGTTTCGGGTCGGCCAGAACGAGTGCATTGATGTCGGCCGGTACCGCACTGTGCTCCAGGGAAATGGTATCAACATCAAAGCCCTGGTTGAGTAATGAATACCTGAATGAATTCAGATTGGCAATTCCTTTAAAATCGCGATCGCCCATTCTAAAGATGTTACGCTCCAGTTCACCGGTTACGAACAGGATCTTCGGCATCTTTTCGTTCAGCAATCTTTTTAAGGCCGCAGCCACCTCCGTTTCAGTTGGCCATTGCTCGTTATCGTCGAACAGACGCAGCAAGGTGGTCCTTCCCTTGTATTTCAACTGCATCGTGTACCAATCGGGCTCCTGCGACAGATCTATGATCTTCCTGATTTCCGCCGGCTTTAAAAACTCGCTCAGCTTCATATCGCTGCTCTCTGCCTTTTGTTCCGCGATCTGGGTTATATTTTTACCGGGATAGAATTTTTTGAAATCTGCGGTATTATGGTTCAAGGTATCATAGTAGTAGATATTTTTCAGCTGAATAGAATGTTTAAAACGCATGTAAGGCTCCCATT
>DASUVL010001233.1:0-14242 GCA_036379015.1 Niastella sp. | reverse complement strand
TAAAGGAAACACTCATCATTGCCTTTGCGTTGGTAGTGCTGGTGATCTTTTGTTTCTTCCGCAACTGGCTCATCGCGATACGACCGTTGATAGATATTCCCATTTCACTGATCGCTACCTTCTTTATCATGTACGTGGCAGGGTTTACTATTAACATCCTTACGCTGCTGGGTATTGTCCTGGCCACCGGCCTGGTAGTAGACGACGGTATTGTGGTAACGGAAAACATTTTTCGCAAAATGGAGCAGGGGATGCCGATACACAAGGCGGCGTTGGAAGGCAGTAAGGAGATCTTCTTTGCGGTTATATCTACCTCGCTTACGCTGGCAGTTGTATTTATGCCCGTGGTGTTTTTGCAGGGCTTTACCGGCCGCCTGTTCAGGGAGTTTGGCGTGGTGCTGGCCGCAGCGGTACTGATCTCTTCTTTTGTATCGCTCACTATTACACCTGTGCTGAATGTATACCTGACCCGGCAGAAAGCAGGTCACGGAAAGTTTTACGAAATGACCGAGCCCTTTTTCAGAGGTATGGAAAACGGCTACAAGCGTTTGTTGACGGCATTTATGAAAGTGCGCTGGCTGGCCTGGGTGATCATTGCCGTGTGCGGATTGATGATCATGCTTATTATGCGCAGTATGCCCAGTGAAATTGCACCACTCGAAGACAGGAGCAGCGTACGCTTTACCGTTACCCTGCCAGAAGGAGCCAGTTATAGTGCCACCCAAAAAGCCACGGATGCCATTGCCAACTACCTGTACGATTCGGTACCCGAAAGGGATTTTGTGTTTGCCCGTACACCGGCGCAAACCATCAATTCGTCGCAGCCGCGGTTAGGACTGGTAGCGCCTGCATTAAGGACCCGTAGCCAGGACCAGATCACCAATGACCTGCAGAAAAAATTACGGCGCTTTAATGATGCGCAAATTTTCGCCATACAGGAACAAACCATTGCTGTGGGATCCGGTTCTAAAACAGGATTGCCCATTCAGTTCGTGTTACAGAACCAGGACCTTAATAGACTGAAACAGGTAATACCGCGTTTTCTCGATGCGGCCCGAAAAGATAAAACCTTTTCGAATGTGGATGTTAACCTCAAATTCAATAAGCCCGAGCTGCAGGTAAGCTTCGACCGCATGAAGATAAAAGACCTCGGTCTGAACACCTACGATGTGATCAATGCCATGCAGGCGGCATTCAGTGGAGGCCGGCTGGCATATTTTATTATGAACGGTTACCAGTATTATGTAATTGCGCAGGTTGAAAGAGGGGAGCGCAACGAACCCACTGACATCAGCAAAATGTATGTGCGTAATTCGTCGGGGCAAATGATACCGCTCGATGCCGTAGTGCATGTTGAAACCAGCAGCAGCCCCTCGAACCTGTTTCATTTTAACCGGTATAAAGATGCGGTGATCTCTGCATCGCTCGCGCCGGGAAAAACCATCGGCGATGGTATAAAGGCCATGCAGGGTATTGCCGATAAATTACTCGATCCCGGTTTTCAAACTGCGTTAACAGGCCCATCGCGCGACTATGCCGAAAGCTCATCGAACATTTTGTTTGCGTTTGTGCTGGCATTGATATTGATCTACCTCGTTTTATCGGCCCAGTTCGAAAGCTTTACCGATCCGTTTACCATTATGCTTACAGTGCCGCTGGCGCTGGCAGGGGCGTTGCTGAGCCTGTGGGCATTTCATCAAACCCTGAATATATTTTCCGAAATAGGCATGATCATGCTCATTGGTCTGGTTACCAAAAATGGTATCCTCATTGTTGAGTTCACCAACCAGAAACGCGAAATGGGTATGGGGAAAAAAGAAGCAGTGATAGAGGCCGCCACACAAAGGTTACGTCCGATTTTAATGACCAGTCTGGCTACCTCACTGGGCGCTTTGCCCATTGCGTTAAGCCTGGGCGCCGCTTCAACCAGTCGTATTCCATTGGGTATTGTTGTGGTAGGTGGCATTCTATTCTCGCTGATACTTACCCTGTTTGTAATACCGGCCGTGTACACCTATGTTTCGGGTAAACACAAGGCACAAATGCATAAAGGCACAGAGGCATAAAAAATGGCAACAGGCAACGAGAGCGGACTTACTTTATGCCTTTATGCCTCTGTGCCTCTTGCCCTGAAATTAAATAACAATTTATGAAACACATCATACGACCATTATTATTTTTATTATTTCCTTTTTCGTCATTGGCGCAGCAGCCCTTAACGCTGCACAACGCGGTTGCCACGGCACTGAAGAACAACCTCGGCATACAAATATCGAATAACAATATTAAGATAGCAGATATCAATAACAGTTATGGCATGGCAGGCGGGCTTCCCGTGGTTACCGCAACGGGCACTGATGTGGAACAGGTGAATAGTTTGAAACAAGAGTATGCCACTGCCGCCAATAATAAAACCAGCAATAATGCCGCTTCGAACAACCTGAGTGCCGGTATCACTGCGTCGATGCTTGTGTACAACGGCGGGCGGGTAACCGCCGCCAAACAACGACTTGGTATCACGGCCTTACAAAGCCGGCAGCAGGTAAGCTCAAGGGCGCTTTCGCTGGTGTATAATGTAATGCTGCGCTATTACGATGTGATCAGACAGCAGAACTATGCCAACACCCTGCAGCAGTCCATTGAAGTATCGAAGCAAAAGCTAACCCTGGTGCAAACGCAGCAAAATGTGGGCATGGCCAATAATGCCGATCTGTTTCAGGCACAGGTTGACCTGAATACCCAGATACAAAATCTGCAGGCGCAGCAACTGGTCATCGACCAGGATAAAACCGATCTGTTAACCCTGCTTACATTAAATCCTGATTCAAGCATTGTTATCAATGATACCATTTTGGTTGATAAAAGCATTACGCTGGCATCGGTGACTGGCGCCATTCGTAATAATCCTGATATCGTTGCGGCCGGCCAGCAGGTAATGATCAACCAGTTTATGGCCAGGGAAACAGCGGCCCAGCGCTATCCTTCATTCAGCGTAAATGGCGGTTACAATTTCAGTCATACCCAAAATGCAGCCGGCTTTTCTTTGCTGAACCAGAGTTACGGGCCGTTTGCCGGTGTAGGGGTAAGCATTCCGGTATTTAACGGCAATATTTATAAAAAGCAAAAAGAAGTGGCCGATATCAATATTAAAAATGCGGAGTTGATGAAAGACACACTTGAAATAAATTATACCGCCAATGCGGTGAAGAGCTGGCAAGCCTACAAAAACAACCTGCAGCAGTTGGAAACCGCAAAGGCCAATTACGAGCTGTCGCAAAAATTATTGAGCCTTGCCCTGCAACGGTTTCAGTTGCGGCAGGCCACTATTGTAGATATTAAAAATGCGCAGCAAAGTTTTGAGAATGCTGGCTACCTGCTCATTAATGCCAGTTTTGCCGCCAAGGTAGCAGAACTGCAGTTAAAGCGATATGCCAATCAAATGGAGTATTAAATGAGTTTACAGGTCGTTGTTTCCATGTGCAAAATACCCTGTCCCTTACTTGCTTTCTTCCCGTTCAACCGAAATCCTGCATTCGCCTATCAGTGCCGCTACAGCGCCTACAGCGGCTAATACCGGCGCCAGCAGGGCGCCCACCACACCAACGGTCAGGGGAAAGCTCATCAGCTCTTTACCGTCTTTATCGTGTATAGTAATTTTTCGCACATTTCCTTCATTGATCAGTTCTTTGATCTTGTTTACCAGGTTTTCACCGTTGAGGGTAAACCATTCTTTATTTGATGTGGCTGGCATATTGCTGCATTTTTGATGTTTCATAATTTACGAATTTTAAATGGTTTGACGGCTAAAGCTTTATTTTTGCCTTTTTTTACTGGCGCCCTACGTTAACAAACTTTAGCCGATGAGATACCCGATTATTGTGATATTGTTAATTTCAGCCCTTCATTTGTACAGTCAGGAACCGGCTTACAAACAATTTACTGTTAAAGATGGGTTACCTGGCTCGGTCGTTTACCAGACACTTCAAGATAAAAATGGTTTTATATGGTTTGCCACCAACCAGGGCGTTAGTCGGTTTGACGGCAGAACTTTCAGAAATTTTACAAAAGAAGACGGTCTCCCCGATAATGATATTGTAAAACTGTATCTGGATAAATTCAATAATGTTTGGTTTATTTCTTTTGTAGGTATTCCTGCTGTTTATCATAATGGCGTTATTAAGCGCTTTGATCATTGTAAGGGCGTTACACTGATAACAGAAGACCATCTATCTGATGCTATCATACTTTTTGCCCAAAACCTCGAAGGTTCCAGGACATTTTTAGGTTATTATACTTCGCCCAATATTTCAAACAAATGGCAGTTTACGGAATGCTTCAAAGAATCCGATCTACATATGACAGGTGGCTGGCCAATGTTAAGAGCTTCGTCGTCCGGAAAAATTAATTTTTATTTCTTTTTTAAAGATAAAAACACCTATGCATTGCAGATAAAAACTGCTGAATCTGATAAACTATTTTTTTTAAAAAAGAGTTTATCCAGAAACATAAGCGCATACGGAAGAACTTCTTATTCGTGCCTGACCAATGATAAAAAGGGAATTGTATTCATTTTAAGCGACACAGTATATTACGCCAATCAGCATAAAATGGTTCCTGTTATTTCGCTGGATGAATTAAAGTTAGATGTGCTTAGTGATATTTGTTCGTTTTATTGTGAAGATGAGGTTACCTTATGGATAAGTACCAGAAGCCGCGGGTTATTATGTATAAAAAACTTTTCAGGCCCGCATCCACGGGTGTATGCATACTTTACCAAAAGCTTTTGCACGTCAATAATAAAAGACCAGGAAAACGGATATTGGATCACCACGCAGGAAGAAGGTGTCTATTATTTACCAAATCTTAGTTTTTATACTTTGTCCGGACATCCGGATCTATTAAACAAAAATGCTTTGTGCATTGGCCAAACTCATTCAAATATAATAGCAGCCGGTTTTGCCAATGGCAACTTTTATGAAATTAATTACCATGATATTAGCGCCAAACGCTTTGCCGGCTGGGACGATCAGAATAAAAACAATCGCATACTGCAAATCAGGCCCCTGCAGCAACAAAATACTTTTTTATTAGCCTGTGATAATGGATTATTCAGGCTTTCGCGCCATAATATCAGTAAACTGAACGAGTATGCAGTAAAAGAAGTGTATACATGCTCAGATACCGTTTTTTACACAGGCACCAGTGGTGGCCTGTACCACCTGACCGGATCGGGCAAACCAATAAGCACTTTGTTCAGAGACCGCGTAACCTGTTTAACCGGATTGAATGGCTGCCTTTATTGGGGCACTTTGCATGGTGTTTACTGCTATGACCGGGGAATTATAAGCTATATTGGAGATCGTTCACCGGCATTGACAGGTATTATCAATCACCTTGATCTGGCGCCCGACAGTTCATTATGGGTCTCAACCCAGCAAGGAATAGTGATCCTGAAAGATGCTGTTATTACCTGCATCAAAAAAGAAGACGGTCTGCTGAGTAATATGTGCAAACACGTTTCATTTGATAATAATACAGCCTGGGTATCTACAGATAAAGGTATTTCAAGGATAAATTATTCCCGACAGCCGACCCGTTACCTGTATTCAATAGGCAACATCACCGAAGAAGACGGCCTAACCACCAACAGTGTTAATCAAACCTTTGCTGCCGGTAATTATATCTGGGCTGCTACAGCAAGAGGTATTTCGTTTTTTTCAAAAAACTATTTCAGCCGTTCGGTCATGCATCCGCTGATCAACATTAACAGCGTCGTGGCAGATAACGAGGCATTGCAAGCAACAGATTCAATACGTTTACACCATTCAGTACGCAAATTGTTGATTGAGCTATCCGGCATTTCTTTCGGCAGCGGTAAACAAATTCAATATGAATACCGGCTAAATGGTTTAGACAGCAGATGGAGCAGTACCATGAATAATAGTATTGAATTTCCTGCTTTGCCCTATGGACAGTTTGTTTTTGAAGTGCGTGCGGTTGACCGGTGGGGTGTACGAAGCAACCGCCCTGCGCGCCTCGCTATTTTTCATCCGCCGCCTTTTACAAAAACCGCCTGGTTTTTGGTATTGACCTATTTACTTATGGCATTATTACTGGGTACAGTCTTTGTTTTATATTACCGAAGACATCAACAAAAAAAAGAAAAGGAATATATTTTAAAAAGAAAAGTGCACGAACTGGAAATGATGGCGCTGCGGGCCCAGATGAACCCTCATTTTATTTTTAACTGCCTCACGTCTATTCAATACCATATTATGCGGGCCGATATGCGCAATGCCAATGCCTACCTGCATAAGTTTTCGACCCTCATCAGGCAAACCCTGCAACACAGTACCGACTCTACCATTTCGCTGAGGCAAGAAATAAAATTACTGACATTATACCTTGACCTGGAAAAACTGAGGCTCGGTGAAAGGATGGATTACCGGATGACTGTGTCGGCTGAATTAGACCAGGATGATCTTTCCATTCCTACCATGATCATACAACCCTATATTGAAAATGCCATCAAGCATGGTATTGCCACGCTGCAAACCCGCAAAGGCTTAATAACAGTTGAAGTAAAGCGATCAGGTGATTGCATTGAATGTATCATTGAAGATAACGGACCTGGGATTTACGCCTCCATACGCAATCAGGGCTCTTACACCGATCATTCTTCTATGGGAACCGGTATTACCAGCAGGCGCATTGAGGCTATTAATGCCATTCAAAAGAGCAAAATATTATGGCGGGTAACCGATAAACAACAATCCGGGTTACCCGACAGTGGCACCATAGTTCATTTATCATTTCCTATAATCCCCTTGTAGCAATGCTTATCAAAACCATTATTATTGAAGATGAAGCGCACAGCATGTATGTGCTGAATGATCTTATCATGCAACTGGCATCGGACCTCGCTGTGTTGGGTACCGCCGGCCATATGGATAGTGCTGTGCAGTTAATAGAGACCAGTGCGCCGGATCTGGTTTTTATGGATGTGCGCCTCGGCGATGGCACTGGCTTTGATGTATTACGAAAACTGGCCAACCGAAATTTTGAACTGATATTTGTTACTGCCTATGACAATTATGCCATGGATGCTTTTCGGTTTGCAGCAATTGATTACCTGTTAAAGCCTATTGGTATGAACGAGTTTGAAGAAGCTGTAGGACGGGCGCGCAATCGTTTACTGGAAAAAAAACGGCAGCATACCATAGAGGTATTGCTGCATAATCTGGCACAACAAAGCGAACAGCATAAAAAAATAAATATTGCCAACACCAACGGGTTTGAATTTGTTGAATTAAGCAATATCGTATGGTGTAAATCAGAAAATACCTATACCACTTTTTATTTAGCCGATAAGTCTAAAATAGTGTCTTCACGCAATCTGGGATATTATGAAGAAATGTTAAACCGCAATAACTTTTGCCGTATTCATCACAGCATTATCATTAACATGCAACTGATAAAAAGCTATGTAAAAGGCAAAGGCGGATATGTGATAATGGCCGATGGTGCTGAGCTGGAAATATCGCAACGTCGTAAAAGCGATTTTCTGAGCAAACTAATGCTGTGAAGCAGGGTAGGGTAGCGTTGCCCCAAAAAAAAGGCGTACCACAAGTCTTCGACTGCGGCACGCCGGAAGAGCACCCCTGTTCTAATATCAAATTACTAATACTGCTGCCACCATCATCAGTGGTCATTTTAGAGTTTGTTTCATGGCTATACTCTAATGCAGTACCATTTTTTGTGGTTACCCGAAACCATTCGGGGCCCAGCGTTTCGCTGTCGCCAAATGATTCTTCGGGGTAAAAATCGTAAATAATCTGAAAGAAAAAACGTTAATATGAAGAGCTTCATGCTTATATCGGTTGGCATGTAGCGTTAGCATTTGCAGTTATTGCGAAAAGGATGCACTTGCTGCCAAAACAATGCAGCGGCTATTCAAATAGTGGGAATTAATTTTTTTTAAATTAATATTTTTTATTTTGAATAAGGAACCCTTTGGTGGGTTTATGGTGTGTTACCGCTCCCAGTTAATAGCAATAAATAAAAAAGGCGAGCCATTTTAGTGACCCGCCTTGCAAAAATGCTCTTATCGTATTTACAAAAACTTCAGCACTTCTTCGCCCATAGCGTCGGTGCCTAATATTTTGTGTGCGGGAGTTTGTGCATCAGCGATATCCCTGGTACGGAAACCGGCTTTCAATACTTTGTCAACTGCACTGATCACAATGTCTGATTCTGCTTTCATACCAAATGATATATCCAGCAACAGGGCAGCGGATAAAATAGAGGCCAGCGGATTGGCTACGCCTTTACCGGTAATATCATGCGCTGAACCGTGAATGGGTTCGTACACACCAGTTCCATCACCTATAGAAGCAGAGGCCAGCATGCCCATAGAGCCTGCGATCTGCGATGCTTCATCGGTAAGAATATCACCAAACAGGTTGGCAGTAACCACCACATCAAAACGGCGTGGATCTTTTATCAGCAACATAGCAGTAGCATCTACAAACTGGTGTTCTACCTCTACATCAGGATATTCCAATGCTACTTTTTGTACCACTTCGCGCCACAGGCGGCTGGTTTCAAGTACATTGGCTTTATCTACAGAACATAATTTCTTTCTTCTGGTACGGGCAGCTTCAAACGCTTTGCGGGCAATGCGTTCTACTTCGTACCGGCTATATTCGGCTACATCAAATGCAGTGTCGCCATTATTCTTTCTGCCTTTCTCACCGAAATAAATATCACCGGTCAACTCGCGGAAGAATAAGATATCAGCGCCTTTTAATATTTCAGGTTTGATGCTGGAAGCGCCCAACAGCTCATCGAATAATTTAATTGGACGTAAGTTGGCATACAATCCCAGCTCTTTACGCATTTTCAGCAGTCCTTGTTCAGGACGTACTTTGGCTGATGGATCATTGTCATATTTGGGATGGCCTACAGCGCCAAATAATACGGCGTCTGATTTGCGCATTTTCTCCAGCGATTCATCGGGTAGGGGATTGCCGGTAGCTTCAATAGCCACATGACCGATCAAAGCTTCGTCGTATGTAAATGTGTGTCCGAATTTTGCAGCGATCTTGTCTAACACTTTTTTACCAACTGCAGTTACTTCCTGGCCGATGCCGTCGCCAGGAACGATTAAGATATGTTTGTTAGCCATGTGTTGCTTAATATTGATTTTGCTAAGTAGTGAGCGTTTGTGGTTTTAAATTCAGTTAACAGTTTTCCGGTTTCCGGGCCCCGGTAACCGGTAACTTTTTATATCTGGTTCAACATCTTTTGTGTTGCCTTAATTGCTGATACCGTTTGATCGCTGTCGAGCCCTCTTGTTTTAAATTCCTTGCCATTATTGCTCCAGGTGATAATTGTTTCGCATAAGGCGTCGCTTTTACCGCCGGGAGGAATACGCACGGCGTAATCCGTTAACACCGGCAGATCCTGTTTCATTTTCTTGTATACCTTTTTCAGCGCATTCATAAACGCATCGTATTGGCCATCGCCCTGCGCATGCTCTTCATATAATTCGCTATTGATGGATATCTCCAGCGTTACTGAAGGGCGGAGGTTTTTTGAATGAGTAAGCACGTAGTTTTCGATACGCACTTTTTCTTCAATATTCTTGCTGTCGAGAACGTCAGAGATGATATACGGCAGATCAGCCTGTGTAACCACTTCCTTACGGTCGCCCAGTTCAATAATACGCTGGGTAACTTTTTTCAGATCGGGATCGCTTAGCTGAATGCCCAGTTGTGCCAGGTTATTTTCAATATTGGCCTTGCCGCTTGTTTTGCCCAGGGCATATTTACGTTGGCGACCAAAGCGTTCCGGCATCAGGTCGCTGAAGTACAGTTTATTCTTCTTGTCACCATCGGCATGTATACCGGCGGTTTGTGTAAATACATTTTCACCCACTACTGGTTTGTTCACCGGGACCCGAAAACCCGAAAAGGTTTCTACCAGTTTGCTCACCCGGTACAACGAAGCTTCTACAACAGAAGTTTTTACTTCAGGCATAAAATCGTTCAGCACAGCAATAGCGCTGGCGAGGGGTGCATTACCCGCTCGTTCTCCCATACCGTTGATGGTAAGGTGAATGCCCTTGGCGCCGGATTTTACGCCTTCCAGCACGTTGGCCGTGGCGAGATCATAATCATTATGTGCATGAAAATCAAAATGCATGTCGGGATAGCGCTGTACAATAGCCGAAATGTATTCCGTTACTTCTGCAGGCGTGAGCACGCCCAGCGTATCGGGTAACATGATCCGTTTTACCGGCAGCTTTTGCAGGAAATCGAGGTATTGAAAAACGTACTCCTTGGAATGGCGCATACCATTGCTCCAGTCTTCGAGGTATACATTGCTTTCCAGTCCTTTTTTCTTTGCCAGGCTTATCACTGCAGCTACTTCTGCAAAATGTTGTTCAGGCTTTTTCTTTAGCTGGTGTGTCAGGTGATTGAGAGAACCTTTGGTAAGCAGGTTCATCACTTTAGCGCCGGCTTGCTGCATCCATGGTACCGATACATCGCCATCTACAAACGTGAGCACTTCAACCCGGTTTAAAAAACCATTGGCTTTAGCCCATTTTGTAATGGCCTTTACAGCGGTAAATTCACCTTCACTTACACGGGCCGATGCAATTTCAATACGGTCTACCTTAACTTCTGTTAAAAGCAGTTGCGCAATCGTTAGCTTTTCGGTTGGAGAGAACGACACGCCGCTGGTTTGTTCACCATCGCGGAGTGTGGTATCCATTATCTCAATATATCGGGGAACCACAGGCATAGTAAATGAGAAATGAGGAATGAAAAATTAAAAATGAAAAAGTAAAACCGGGGATTAACAAGGCATTTACTTTTTCATTTCTCATTTCTAATTCTTAATTTTTAATTTCTTGAAGATTAATAAAGGCTTTTACCTGCGAATGACTGAATATCGGTTTTCAGGCTCTGCAGATAATCGATATCATCGTAGCCATTCAACATATTGTCCTTTTTGTAGCCATTGATCTCGAAAGATTCTGAGGCGCCTCCCTGTATCTTTATTTTTTGTTCCGGAAGATTTATTTCCAGTTCTGTATTGGGATTGGCTTCTATGGCTTTAAAGATCTGGTCGAGAAACCCTTCGCTTACCTGTACTGGTAAAATGCCAATGTTCAGGGAATTGCCTTTGAAGATATCGGCAAAGAAGCTGCTTACCACACAACGGAAACCATAATCATAGATGGCCCAGGCAGCGTGTTCGCGGCTACTTCCACTACCGAAGTTTCTGCCACCTACCAGTATTTTTCCGGAGTAGATAGGATTATTCAGTACAAAATCTTTTTTGGGTGTACCGTCATTCTCATAACGCCAGTCTCGAAACAGGTTGTCGCCAAATCCCGTGCGCTCGGTGGCTTTTAAAAATCGGGCGGGGATGATCTGGTCGGTATCTACGTTTTCAATTGGCATAGGTACCGCAGTACTCTTTAAAACTGTGAATTTATCGTAAGCCATTGTTGAGTTATACGTTGAAAGTTTTAAGTTGTAAATCGTGCGTTTTGTTACTTATATCAGCTCGCGCGGATCTGTAACGAACCCGGTTACTGCTGCCGCCGCTGCTACCAGTGGGCTTGCCAGCATAGTCCTTGCTCCGGGGCCTTGACGACCTTCAAAGTTGCGGTTGCTGGTGCTTACAGCGTATTTGCCGGCGGGGATCTTATCATCATTCATCGCCAGGCAAGCCGAACAACCGGGTTGACGCAACTGGAATCCTGCATCCAGGAGAATATCCAGAATACCTTCTTCCTTGATCTGTTGTTCAACGATGTGCGAACCGGGCACTATCCAGGCAGTAACATGTTCCGCTTTTTTACGCCCCTTAATCACAGAAGCGAACGCACGGAAATCTTCAATACGGCCATTGGTACAACTTCCAATAAATACATAATCTACTTTCTTACCGATCATGGTTTCCTCTTCATGGAAATCCATGTAGCCAAGCGATTTGTCGTAGCTCGCTTTGCTGCCACCTACCTGCTGGGCAGTAGGAATGCGTTTGGTAATGCCAATACCCATACCCGGATTGGTTCCGTAAGTGATCATGGGTTCAATATCAGCAGCACTAAATTCATATTCCTTATCAAAGGGGGCGCCTTCTTCGGTTTTCAGCGCTTTCCAGTAAGCCAACGCTTTTTCCCAGGCTTCGCCTTTGGGTGCTTTTTCGCGGCCTTTGATATAGGCAAACGTGGTTTCATCAGGAGCGATCATACCACCACGGGCGCCCATTTCAATACTCATATTACAAACGGTCATGCGACCTTCCATACTCATGTTCTCAAAAACATCACCGGCAAATTCTACAAAATAACCGGTAGCGCCGGCAGCGGTGAGTTTTGAAATGATGTACAGCACCACGTCTTTGGGCGTAATGCCTTTACCCAGTTGACCGTTCACTTTAATACGCATTTTCTTGGGGCGGGGCTGCATAATACATTGGGAAGAAAGTACCATTTCCACTTCGGATGTACCAATTCCAAATGCAATAGCGCCAAAAGCACCATGGGTAGAAGTATGCGAATCGCCGCAAACGATGGTCATACCCGGTAGGGTAATACCGTTTTCGGGACCCACAACGTGCACAATGCCATTTTTAGGATTGCCAAGTCCCCAGTGTGAAATACCATATTTTGCCGAGTTAGACTCCAGGGCTTTCAGCTGATTGGCCGAGAGGGCATCCTCAACAGGCAAATGCTGGTTAATGGTGGGGGTATTATGATCGGCAGTTGCAAAGGTTTTTTCGGGGAACATCACTTTCAATCCCCGGCTTTCCAGTCCTAAAAATGCTACCGGACTGGTTACCTCATGAATAAAATGCCGGTCAATAAACAACACATCGGGGCCATCTTCAATATGCCTGACCACATGCGAATCCCATACTTTGTCGAATAATGCAGCGGGGGTTTTGCTCATTTTATATATTTTAAATCAAGCTGCAAAATTCTTAATAAATAGTCAGATTATAAGGGTTTTATCAGTGTTTTTTCTAATAGTGGCGTTAAAAATGAAAAAACATCAAATTCTGGGGTGAATCTGTTGAACAAACCGCTGTTCGACACCCGATCATTAAAAAATTTGCAAAGAAAGAGCCAAGGAAAGTGGAAAATTTAAAGAATTCACGGGTGGAAAAGCATAATAAAAGCGCATCCAACAGCATGGAAATGAAAAAATTGCCCGGTTATTTGGTTTTTGGAGCTGTGATCAGCGGTGAGCAAGATTTGTTATGCAAACCTGTTAGCCCCAAAGTCGATTTAAGCCCAGTTCTATATCAGCAGCATGGTTCCAGATACATACATAGAATAACATTATGGCAACAGAAACCAGGTTGCCAAGCAGGTAGTAGTCATTATATTGGCCTACTTCGCCATTGGCTTCATTGTGTTTCAGCCTGGTAGCCAGTTTAAGAGCACTAAAAAAAGTTAATGCGTGAGGTATCCCATTAAACAAGAACAAGGTCAAAAATAAACGTTCAATGAATCCTTTCATGATGGATTTGATGTCTATTTCCGATTTCTTATAAAACTGTTGTGCTATCAATGCAAATAGAAAAGCCAGTATAATCTCACATACTATCATGATGGCAGCAATCACCATTATTTTCATGTGGTTTCAGCTATGTAGTTAATGACCTGTTTTATTGAAAAATACGCTTCAAGATTCAGGCTTTTCTCCCGCTTCCAGATCTGTGACCGTGTTTTTCCCATTTCATCAGCTACTAATTTATAATCCTTTAATTCCAAAAACCTGGCGATTAAAAGATAATCCTTTTCCATTTTCCAAGTATCAATGATGTTTTGATAAACGATCAGGCTATTTGCCAGGGCTTCACTTTTCCGGATATTATTTAATTGAATAGAATATCTGCGATATGAATTCTTATATTCTATTAATTTTTCTCTGGCAATAGTTAGGCCTTCCCCTAACATACCATATGCAATATCATGGTTTATGGGTGTTTCTATTCCTCCCTCAACCAACACATAGCGAAGTTTGAAATCAGCCATTTCATATAGCTTCTTTTCATCTATTGCAAGCATGAGTTCTATGCCTGCTTCAACATTTTTTACTACACATTGGAACTCATCGCCTAATGTTATAGCAATAGGGGATAGCAATATATCTTTTTTTTCGTAATTTATTTCGTCTGTGATCTTTTTAAAAGATTTCATCAGCTTATTTTG
>DASUVL010001232.1:0-4764 GCA_036379015.1 Niastella sp. | reverse complement strand
ACTGCCCCACCCGTATCACCAGATGTGGCTACCAGCACAACTACTTTTTCGCTGCGTTCATGCGCAAAATGTCCCAAACACCGGCTCATAAAACGGGCCCCTACATCTTTAAAAGCCAGGGTAGGTCCATGAAAAAGTTCCAGCGAGGATATTTGCTCATTCACCGGCACCAGTGGTATGGGAAAATTGATCGTTTCTTTTACAATGGAATGCAACGTTTCGTCCGGTATAGTCCCCGCAACGTATGGTTGAATAAGGCGAAAGGCAATGTCTTCGTTACTATACTGCTCAATATTGTCAAAAAAAGCTTTTTCGTGTACAGGAATGGTATGCGGAAAATACAACCCCTTATCAGGCGCTTGTCCTTTTATGGTAGCTTCTTTAAAATCTACATCAGGGGATTGCTTATTTAAACTATAATATTTCATAAATTGTGAATGGTGAATGGTCAATGGTGAGTGAGCTTCCGCCGGTTCAGCCATCTCCCAATACTTTTTACTTCAAAAAATTTCAGGTTTCATCCGCCAGCTGGCGGACCGTTTCACTTCAGAGCAATTACTTTCGCGCCCTCGTAATTGATCATTGTCACATATGTTTTGAAATCTATACCCAGCTTTCTATATACATCAATCATTACCTTTTCAACATTTTGGGCAACGGCTTCTTCTTTGCTCAGCATAAATATAGATGGACCAGAACCAGAAATACCACCACCCAATGCACCGGTTTCTTTGCTGTTCTTTTTTACATCGTCAAAACCAGGGATCAGTATACTACGCACCGGTTCAATGATCACATCTTCGAGCGAACGGCCGATCAGCTCATAATCATTCTTCATAAAACCTGCAACCAACCCGGCAATATTACCCCATTGTTTAATAGCGGCTTTTAATTGTACCTCTTTGCGTAAGATCTGCCGGGCATCGGAAGTACGAACTTCAATTTGTGGATGCACTACCGTTACAAACAAAGGCGGCGCTGTTAATTGTATAATATCCAAAGGGAAAATTGACCTGATAAGCGTAATGCCGCCATAGATACAGGGTGCTATATTATCGGCATGTTTTACGCCGGAAGCTACTTTTTCTCCATTCATAGCAAACCGCACCAGGTCTTCTTTTGTGAACGGGTTACCCAGCAAATGATTGGCAGCAACTACCGCGCCGGCTGAACTTGCAGCACTGGATCCCAACCCGCTACCGGGTTTAATGCGTTTATCGATGATAACCTCAAAACCAACTTTCTCTTTCCATTCATCCATTAAAGCCAGTAACGACGCACCGGCCACGTTTTTCTCCGGTTCAACCGGTAATTGATAACCATCCGAATGTTGTATAACAATACCCGGTTCACTGCGTAACCGCATAGTCATTACATCCTGAGGTTGCTGCAACGCCATTCCCAATACATCAAATCCGCAAACTAAATTAGCCACTGTTGCCGGTGCAAAAACCTGTACGCCTTCTCCGCCAGTTAGCGAAGCATTATTTTCAATTGCCATTTTAATTCTTTTGACTTATTTGATTCATTTGATCATTCTGAATTCTTTGCCTTTCATTATCACATTAGCAAATTATCACATTAACTAGTGTGCAGCTCGTATTATGTCAGCAAATACGCCCGATGCAGTAACCTCAGCGCCAGCCCCGGCTCCTTTAACAACCAATGGTTGATCAGGATAGCGGTTGGTATAGAACAACACCACATTGTCTTTTCCATACAGGTGATAAAAATCAGACTGCGGATCTACATGCTGTAGTCCTACAGCTGCTTTACCATCTGCATACTTGGCAACAAATTTCAACTTCTTACCTGACTCTGCCGCTTTTTGGTAAATCTCTTTAAAATGCTTTTCCTGCTTCTCCATTTCTTTATAAAAATCATCAACACTACCTACCATACACGAAGGAGGCATAAAGGTATTATTGCTGATGTCTTCCATGTCCAGTCGTTCACCGGCTTCCCGGGCCAATATCATGATCTTGCGCATTACATCGGTACCGCTCAGGTCTAACCGTGGATCGGGTTCAGTATACCCTTCATCCTGGGCTTGTTTTACCACCTGCGCAAAGCTTTTGGTACCATCGTAATTATTGAATACAAAATTCAGGGTTCCGCTCAATACAGCCTCAATACGAGTCACTACGTCACCGCTGCGCATCAGATCGTTCAGGGTGCCAATTACCGGTAATCCCGCACCCACATTGGTTTCAAATAAGAAGAAGGCATTGAATTCACGGGCCAGGTCTTTCAGCTTTTTGTAATATGCAAAGGCCGAAGAACAGGCTACTTTGTTACAGGCCACCACTGAAATGCTTTTGGTCAGCAGTTGGTCATACACCTGCGCTACCAATTCGTTGGCGGTAACATCCACAAAAACCGAGTTGCGCAGATTCTTTGAATGAACGGTTTCAACAAATTTAGCCAGGTCCATGGTTTCCCCTTTTTGCAGGTGCTCGCGCCAGTTATCCAGCTCAATGCCTTCATCGCTGAAAACCATTTTCTTACTATTGGCCATACCCACAATGCGTACCTGCAATCGCATATTTTGTTGTAAATACTGTTGCTGCTGCTTTAACTGCGCCAGCAATTTGCTGCCCACATTTCCGGTACCGGCAACAAACAGGTTAATCTGTTTATATGTAGTTTCAAAGAAGTCTTCGTGTAATACGTTAATAGCTTTTTTAACATCGGCAGCTGCAATCACGGCTGAAATATTTCTTTCTGAAGAACCTTGTGCAATGGCGCGTACATTCACCCCGTTGCGCCCAATGGCGCCAAACATTTTACCGCTGATGCCGGGGTGACTTTTCATATTATCACCAACCAGGGCTACAATGGCCAATCCCCTTTCAACCCTCAATGGTTCTACACGGCCAGTTTCTATTTCGTGTGCAAATGTTTTGTCTACAGCAAGCTTTGCCTTATCGGCCAGGGATTCATCAATACCAACACAGATGGAGTGTTCTGAAGAGCCCTGCGTGATCAGGATTACGTTTATAAAGTCGTTGGCCAGCGATTCAAATAACCGGCGCGAAAAACCTGGAATGCCAACCATACCGCTTCCTTCCAGACTGAGTAAGGCAATTTTATTAATGCTGGAAATACCGCGGATATTATTTCCATTTTTATGTACATCATTCTCGATAAGGGTGCCATGATCCTCCGGAGCAAAAGTGTTTTTTATCCATACCGGAATATTCTTGCTCATTACCGGTTGAATGGTAGGTGGATAAATCACTTTAGCACCAAAATGTGACAGCTCCATAGCTTCCTGGTACGAGATATTGGGTAGAATCCGGGCGTTAGGCACCAGCCGCGGATCGGCTGTCATCATACCGCTCACATCGGTCCATATTTCCAATGTTTGAGCGCTTACGGCACCAGCAATGATAGCGGCCGTATAATCACTTCCGCCTCTGCCTAATGTAGTAGTATTGCCTTTGGCATCAGCTGCAACAAAACCCGGCACAATGAATAAACGGGCAGTGGCGGTTGAAAAGAAATCGCTACAGAGAGAATTGGTAACCGAAAAGTCTACCACTGCACTTCCATAATGAGAATTCGTACGTATCAACTCGCGTGCGTCGACCCAGATACATTCAACGCCCTGGGCATTTAAATGGGCAGCAATTATTTTAGATGAAAGCAATTCGCCAAAACTTACAATACGGTCTTTGGTGCGGGCGCTTAATTCGCCCAGTAAGAACACGCCGTTACAAATATCTTCAATTTCATTACAGCGTTGTTTTACCCAACTTAGTACACTACTTTGCTGGGTTACAGGTATCAGCGCTTTTACAGCTTCCAGATGACGTTGTTCCACTTTCTGCAACAACTCTTTATAACTTTCATCGCCGGCAGCTGCCATACCACCGCTTTGTAATAATACATCTGTTACTCCGCCTAAAGCCGATACTACAACAACCGTTTTACTTTGTGGCATACGTACTAAAGCCTGTTGAACAATGCTGCTAACCTTATTCATGTTCTCGGCATTTGCTACAGAAGTACCGCCGAACTTTAAAACCTGCATAACCTGAAATTAATTGATTTGAAATTAGTTGTATAGCCTGATATGATATTTGATCTTACTATTCTCTTCCTGAGAGAACAAGGTAGGCAAAAACCCCAATTGGTAATATGGAAATGTACAACCCTTAACGGGTTGTTGTAATAGTGGTAGTCGTAGCTGTGGAAGCTACTGTGCTGGAGGAAATAATATATTGAAAAAGTACCACTGTTATTATTATATAACCAAAGATAACACGAATAGTCTATAACAACTGTTAGTTTTCGATTTTTTCTGCCCGCTCCCCTTTTTCAGGCATGCGTGTAACCCAGTAACAACAAGGGTTTTGCGCCATAATTGAAAACAAATCGGCTGAACCTGTTTCTATTTAATTTTTTCAACGTACTTTCATTGCCCGATTTTCGTTGCTGCTTGCTATATTTTTGCATAAATGCCATAAACTGAAAATACATGGACCACCAGTCATCAAGAGGACTGCAGCAATTTAAAAATTTCGTAGGCCTAAAATTTCAGCTCTACAATAGCCTGTTTACCTCTCTTCCTTTTCATCGCATTGAAAAAACAGGAATTCTGCTTTCCCTGCTATTAAATAATTGTGAAGAAGGCTATAAGAAGAAACAGAGCCCCGTTCAGATCATAGAGGAATTTTTTGAAAAGCATACTTCTTATACTAAGGAGCAGGATAAACTCGACTTGTTGTTCCGCTTTATTCAATACGTTGAGCGGCAGGT
>DASUVL010001231.1:0-2359 GCA_036379015.1 Niastella sp. | reverse complement strand
AAAATATCTTCTTGCTGGCAGTAATAGCGCCATAGATTCCGGCAACAATTACGCAACTGAGAAAGAATACCGCCACATTGGTACTCCAGGTTCTATCGTTTATGAAGAACGACCAGATCAGGCCGGCTGATAGAAAGCCGTTGTACAACCCCTGGTTGGCAGCCAACACTTTAGTGGGCGTAAATAATTCAGGACGCAGGGAGCCTTTGAAGGTCTTTTTCCCTTTCGTTTCCCAGGCAAACATTTCCAAATACATAATATACAAATGTTCCAGGGCTACCAGGCCTACTAAAATGTTGGCAATCGTTTCCATATATTAAAATGATTCGTCAATAAGCTCTTTATTGATAACAGCACCGGCCATACCACCTCCGGCCGTAGCCAATGAAACCGCCCGCATCATCACTGTATTGTCACCAGCTGCATATACACCGGGAACGGTTGTCTTATAAAAATTGTCAACAGACAAATATCCCTGTTCGTTTAAAGCACACCCCAACTGCACAGGTATATCGCAATGCTGCACAAAGGGGATCTTTGCATACATGGCTTTCAACGCCATGCTAGAACCATCTTTGAACCGTACCAATTTCAATTGTCCGTTCGTATGTTCAAAGGCTTCAACTTCGGTTTCAATGATTGGTATATTATGCTGCTGCAGCTTTTGCGTTTGTTCTAAAGATAAGGTTGATTTTCCGTTTGTAAAAAGTGTAAGGTCTTTTGTCCAGTTACTGATCAGTTTGCCAAACTCATAACCTAAGTCTCCATTGGCGAAAATACCGGTCTTTTCATGGCGCACTTCATATCCATGGCAATACGGACAATGGATAACGGTTATGCCCCAACATTCGGCAAACCCTGGAATGGGCGGAAACTGGTCTTTGATACCGGTTGTAAATAACAGTTTACGGGAAGAAAAAACGGCGCCATCGGCTGTTTTTAAATCAAATCCATTATCATGCTTAGTTGCAGAAACTGCAATGCCGGGTAAAAATGTTACCGTATCATATTTCAGCACCTGTTCTTTGGCTTTCTCGGCAATCGCTTTTGGCGTTTCACCGTCATGCGTAATGAAATTATGCGAATGCGGCGTTTGCCGGTTGCAGGGTTCTCCCCCATCAATTATAAGTACTTTTCGTAAAGCCCTGCCCAATGACATTGCCGCTGATAGTCCGGCATAACTTCCACCAATAATGATTACGTCATATGCTTTCTCGCTTGCCATACTATTTGATTTTTTCGTCTGTGAATGATCAAAAGTAAGGAAAGTTTTATCATTTGCAACAATGTTGCATACGAATTAAAGGTAGTAATCATGCATGGATCGATAAAAGAGTATTAAAAGCCGGAGTTATGAAATAGGCCAGGCAAGCTCTTAGAACGGTTCGTTTAGCGGTTGTCGTTTCGAATTATAAACATGGTGAAAATATATGGTGGGGTATAGTTTTCATACGGAAACGGGATAAAATAATTTGCCGGGGGATAGTTTTCGTACGGAAATGGGGCAAAATAATCTGGAAACGTATGGTTTTCGTACGGAAATGGGGCAAAATAATCTGAAAACGTATAGTTTTCATACGGAAACGGGATAAAATAATCTGTCGGGGGATAGTTTTCATACGGAAATGGGGCAAAATAATCTGGAAACGTATGGTTTTCGTACGAAAATGGGGTGAAATAATATGGAAAAACAAGACCTCCGATTAAATAGTAGTATGGTAGCCACGCGTTTACAGATCATATCGAGCCCCAGAGGAGTATATTTTGTGCCATTCCCTCCCTCCTTGTTGAAGGTTCAACAACGTTTCTAGGGTGAGAAATTTCAGATTCCCTCCAACAGCCCCCAGATTACAAAACTCCAGAATTCAAATGTGGTATACGCATTCGTGAGAGCAGACCAAGCCTACATCTATCTGTACACTATATGCAATTAGTATGCAGCTGGATTAAAATAATGAAAATCAAATCATTGGCATTAAAGACAAGCTTATTTCAATTGAAAAGAAAGTCAATTCCGTTTAACGCGAAACATATATCTGTGATACGAAAAGTAAAATCCGTGTTACGCAAAACAAATTCCGTGACACGAAAAGTCAAATCCGTATCACGCTTTTCACATTTCGTGATACGAAAAGCCAAATCCGTATCACGCTTTTCGCATTTCGTGATACAAAAAGTCAATTTCGTATCATGCTTTTCACATTTCATGATACGAAAAGCCAAATCCGTATTACGCTTTTCACATTTCGTGATACGAAAAGTCAATTTCGTATCATGCTTTTCACATTTCATGATACGAAAAGCCAAATCCGTATCACGTTTTTCACATTTCGTGATACGAAAAGTCAAAATCGTGTTA
>DASUVL010001230.1:0-20377 GCA_036379015.1 Niastella sp. | reverse complement strand
TAACCGCAGTTTCTTTTGCTCCTGTAAAGTAAACAACGGGAACTCCGATCCTTTACCTGAAGGACCAACATAAGCGCCTGGATTGGCGTTACGCGTGGTGATAACACCGTTGAAGGGCGCTCTTATTACCAGGTAATCCTTTCTGTTGGCAACTTCCCTGAATTGCGCTTTGGCCGCATCCCATTGTGCAAAGTCAGAATTCTTTTTAGCCATCGCCTGGTCGAGGTCGTTTTGTGAAATGGTACCGGGCGTTTTACTGGTTTCCAGCAACCGGTCGTAATTTGATTTACTGGCGATGTACAACGCCTCCTGTGATTTCAACCTCGACTGTGCTGCCGCTTCCAGCGAACTCAGTTCGGGTGCTTCCATGGTAGCCAGCAATTGTCCGGCTTTTACTTCAGAACCAACATCCACATACAACTTCTGCACAAAACTGTTCTCCTTGGCATACAGGTCAACCTGTTGAAAAGCAATCAACTCACCGGGTATTTGCAAAGAAGAAGAAAGCATGTCTTTTTGCAGGGGAAGCACTTCCGTGGAAATTACGACCGGCGCGGCAATTTTATTTTCGGTGGTTTCCCCGTTAGATGAGTTACAGCTTTGTAATAAACCGCCGGCCAGTAAAACAAAACCGGTGCTTCCTTTTACCAACCAGGTAATACCCCGTTGTTGTATGGTAGAACAAGGCGTATTGACTATTGCAGTCAGGCCCTTTGCTTTATGTATTAAATTTCTCAATTGCATATGCGCTGTTTTCTATGATGTTCTTACAAAATTAGTACTTACTAAAACCGTTTATATTATCTATTGTTCTGCTTTGTTGATGTGTATGGTTGTCAATGTTTGGCAGCGTCGTCAAAATTCGGAAACTCATTGACCATTCACCGTTCACCCCTGATAAAACTTGCTTTCCTTATCCTCCGGGTCTAATGAAACAGACTGGGTAGAAGCTTTGCTCATCACCCACGCAAATACCATAGGCACAATGAATAAAGCCGCAAAAGTAGAAGCGATCAAACCGCCAATTACGGCACGCCCCAGTGGCGACGCCTGATCGCCGCCTTCACCCAAACCCGAAGCCATCGGGATCATACCCGCCACCATCGCAATGGTCGTCATTAATATCGGGCGTAACCGCAAGGCCGCAGCTTCTTTTGCCGATTCCCAGGCATTGCCATTGTGCAGACGCAAATGTTCTGCATTGGTTATCAATAATACGGAGTTGGCAATGGAAACGCCCACCGACATAATGATACCCATGTACGATTGCAGATTGAGGGTAGAACCGGTTATCATCAACATCACCAGCGATCCCAGGATTACCGCCGGAATAGTTGCCAGGATCACCGCCGATACTTTGAACGATTGGAAATTGGCAGACAGCATTAAGAAGATCACCACAATGGCCACGATCAAACCGCCTTGCAAACTATCCAACGTTTCAGTCAGTACTTCACTTAACCCTTTCGGTTCAACAGCTAATCCGCGTGGTAATTCACCCAGCGATTGTACCGCTTTTTGTATATCCTTCGTAGCCGTACCCAGGTCCATCTTATTTAAGTTGGCAGTTACACTCAGCATAGGCATGGCGCCAACGTTATCATTTTCACCATAAGTGGTATCGGGTTGTATGGTAGCCACATCACTTAATACCGGCCGTGGTGAATTGCTTAAGATGGGTATTTCGCCAATGTTGGCCACACTCGTCATTTTATTTTCAGGCACCAGCACCTGCACGCTATACGCCAGGTTCGACTTTTCATCAACCCAGATATTTTTATCGGTATAGCGCGATGAGGAGGTGGAAGCGATCAATGACCGCGAAATATCAGTGATATCCACGCCCAGTTGCGCCGCCCTTGTTCTGTCGATATTAATATTAATAGCAGGATACCTGGTCGACTGGCCCAACTGCACATCGCGCAGGTAAGGGATCTGTTTCAGTTTGCCGATCACCTTGTTCGCATATTCTTCATTCAGCTTTTTGTTCCTGCCCGAAATACGGATCTCAACCGGAGTAGGCGAACCCTGACTTAAAATTTTATCGGTCAGCTGAATAGGCTCAAAAGACATTTTTACTTCCGGCATAATGGTATGCAACTTCTGCCTGATCTTTTCCTTCAGTTCATCAATATCTTCTTTATATGCTTCGCTTAACTGTACCTGTAAAATGGCTTCGTGCGGTCCGCTCATGAACAGGTATATAGGACTGGTACTAAACAAACCGGGGTGCTGACCAACAAAGGCCGAGGTAATGGAAATATTCTTTTTACCAACCAGTTCATCCAACGCATCGAGCGTCTTGAGCATGTAACCTTCTGTACGTTCGATACGCGTACCCTCCGGCGCCCGCAACCGCATCATGAACTGCCCCGAGCTGGTCCTCGGCAATACATCGCGACCGATATTCGCCAGCAACAGCACCGCCGCACCGCTTACCAAAACAATATAGGCAATCACTATGGGTTTGCGATATGGCAATATTCTTTGTAAGAACCGCAGGAATCTTGCCCGCAACTTTTCAAAACGGGTAGCAGTCTTTTCATCTTTCTCCAACAGCAATTTCTTTTGATCCCAGGTATCCCCACCCGAGCCTGCCACCGCTGTTGCATTATTAACTGTACTATGACTGGTGGGATGTGCTTTCATGATCCAGTTGGCCAGCACCGGTACAAAAGTTTGCGCCAGAAAATAAGACGTGACCATAGAGAAAGCGATCGCCAGCGCCAGCGGCAGGAACAACGAGCCTGGTATGCCTTTCATAGTGAACGCAGGCGCAAAAACCGCCAGGATACACAGCAGGATAAGTAATTTGGGAAAGGCAATTTCTTTACACGCATCCCATATGGCCAGGGCTTTCGGCTTACCCATCGCAAAGTGCTGGTGTATATTCTCGATCGTCACGGTGGATTCATCGACCAATATACCAATGGCGAGCGACAGACCGCTTAACGTCATGATGTTGATCGTTTGCCCGAACAGCGACAAAAACAATACCCCCGAAATAATAGAAGCCGGAATTGTAAGGATCACAATGAACGCGCCCCGCGCATCACCCAAAAACAGCAGCACCATTAAACCGGTGAGAATAGCACCGATAATCCCTTCAGAGACCAGACTCTTCACCGCATTGATCACATACACTGACTGGTCAAATTCATACGACAACTTTACATCATCCGGTAATTGCGCCTGGAAACGGGGTAATGCTTTTTTAAGGTTCTGCACCACTTCCCAGGTACTGGCATCAGCCGATTTGGTGATCGGCATGTATACCGACCGTTTTCCATTCACCAACGCATAGCTGGAAGTAATATCGGCGCCGTCTTCGATAGTAGCTACATCGCGCATATACAGGTTCTGTACCCCACCTTTAAACAAAGGAATATTCTCAAAATCCTTTACGGTTTTAATAACCGTATTAGTAGGCGTTATATAATTATTATCATTGATCCGCACATTTCCCGATGGCGTTGTTTGGTTGTTGATACGTATGGCCTGCACCAGTTGATCGGGTGTCAGATTGTGCGCCCGCATTAATTCCGGATCAGCTTTTATAACAACGGTACGAACGTTACCACCAAAAGGCGCCGGGGACACTAACCCGGGAATGGTGGTAAAGGCTGAACGCACATACACATTAGCCAGATCGAGCAATTCGTTATTGGAACGGGAAGGACTGCTCACCACCAGTTGGCCTACCGGCAAAGTAGACGCATCGAACCGTAGAATGAACGGCGGTTGCGAGCCTTGCGGAAATATCGCTTGCGCCCGGTTACAATAAGCGCTTACCTCAGCAGCTGCCTGCGCCATATTGGTGCCTGGGTAAAAAGACAGCTTCATTAACGTTAGTCCTTGTATATTTTTTGTTTCAATGCTTTTTACGCCAGATACATATAATAACAGGTTCACATAGTTCTTACCAAAGAACGCTTCCATTTGGGTTGGGGTATAACCACCAAATGGATGGGATATATATATAACCGGCAGATCGAGCGAAGGGAAAATGTCAATTTTGATATTGCGCACCGCACTAACACCAAAAAAGCATAACCCCGCCACCAACACCAGTATCGTAATAGGTTTCCGTAATGCTAATCTAATCAGATTCATAAAATTTTTTTAAGACGCCAAACGCGCAACGCAAAACGCCGAACGCTATATATTCAAACTGTCAACTGCATTTTATAAATTACTTATTGCTTTCATCCCGCCGCCGTGGTCACGCATTGACCATTCACCATTGACATTCACTACTTCACCTGCTTTACAAACAAATCAAAATCGCCCGAAGCCGCTGCCTTCAGCAATAAAGATTGCCATACATTGATATAAGCCACACTGCGATCCGTTTCGGCCCGGTTCAATGCATACAACGCCTGCTGCAGATCGACAACATTGGTTAAGCCATTCTTATATAATACACTTTTCTGCAACCAGGCATCGGCAGCCGCCTGATACTGTTGCGGTACTTCCCGTACACTTTGCAAACTGTTATCAATACGCTGGTCGGCCAGTATCAGTTGATCCTGCAATTGGGTAGTCACCTGATCGTATTCATTCTTATAGGCAGCGGTTATAGATTGTTGCGCCTTTACCTGGTGTTTGATCTTGGCCAGACTGGTAATATTCCAGGCAATGGACAGACCAGCCACATAGTTGCTGCGGGTTGGTTTAATGCCTTCAAAATAGTCATGTGAATACTTGGCATTGGTAGTGGGCGAATACGCGTAATCGAAACCGGAACCACGGGTTTGAACAATGCCAAACAAATTCACCCCCGGTAACACACTTCTTTTGAGATACACCGTTGCCACATCACTTTGATTAATGCGTGTCTGGTAAAACTTTACCTGCGGATTTTGCGAAATGGAAATATTGGTTTTTACCTCGGCTGGTACCGTACTAAAAAAGGTGGTATCTAACTTAAATGCAGCTGGCGCCACGTTCAGCAACTGGGCCAGCTGGTTGCGTACCTGCAGCTCCCCGTTCCGGGCATCTATCAATGACAGCCTTGCCCGTGAAACTTCCGCATTGGCTATGGAAGAATCAACGCCGGCATTTAATCCTGTACGAGTACGCGCAGTAACTACCTGTTGCAGGGAAATGGTCCTGTCAAGATTTGCCTGTGCATTTTGCACCAGCTTTTGGGTGGTCAGCAAATTCAGGTAGGCCCCGGCGATCTTAACACTATGAATAAATTGTTCCTGTACCAGATCAGCCGAATCTCTTTGCACCTGTGCACTGGCCAAACTGATCTTCGATTTCAATCTTCCGAATGTAAAAAACTCCCAGTTGGTATTTATAAAATACAACGCCCCAAACGATGCGTTCCAGTTTTGAGAACTGCTTGTGGGGCCACTGGAGGCCACCCCCGGTATACCAGCAGCTGCCAGCGGACCATACTGTCCATTGATGGTGCCATAATCCTGTTGCACAGAAGCAATAACATTTGGCAAATATTCATTGCGGGTGTTTTGCACCAACGCGGTGGATGCATCGAGGTAATTGCGTTTTGCCTGAATGCTTTGATAATTTTTTAATCCGGTATTAATAGCATCAGATAATAATAACGGTGGTGATGATTGCGCTGTTGCCGGTTTCTGCGATGCTAACAATAGCAACAACATGCCGGCAATAACCGGTGCAGTTACCCGAACTGTACTTTTTTGGGTTGTAGATCTCGTACGGAATCTTGCCCTCTTTCTATTTTTTCGTAAGACCATGATTGGTTGTTAATTGATCGTTAACGATGAAACAGTTCTTCCCCGAAGAAGATAGTATGCTTCTCTTTTTAATCCGATTTTAATGGCAGCTTCGTTATAGAGACTTTATGTTTGCCCGGTGTTCATTAAGCAGGATTTCAATGGATCGGGCGTTACCAGGATGCACACGTTTATAATAGGAATGTAAAGTTGCGAATACGTTATCGATTTTCTGTTGTACAATTTTGGGTTAATTCTGTACTTTTACAGGTATGAACACGGAGAACCTTCACCAGCCTTTTGAAATAGTTTATAAAGAAACAGACGAGTGTCTTAAACCTGCTCATAAGCATAATTTCTTTGAACTGGTTTATATTATCGAAGGGGCCGGTACTCATTGTATTAATAAAAACAAATTCGAATACAGGAACGGCAATTTGTTTTTACTCACCCCGCAAGACTCACATAAATTGACGGTCAGGACAACTACTAAATTTTTCCTGATCCGCTTTAATGATATTTATTTCAAATCACAGAATCAACTGGCCAGCAGTCAGCAGAATGAATGGATAAAAAAGCTGGAGTTCATCTTTCACAATACAACGCATTCTCCCGGCTGTATCCTGAAAGGCATGAACGACCGGATGCTGGTGAAAGCATTGATCGATGGGCTTATTAAAGAACACATCAATAAAGACCCATATCACCAGGAGATCATTCACCAGATGGTGAACACGGTGATCTCTATTGTCGCCCGCAACTTATACATTAAGGTGCCAAACAAAATGAAGTATGATGCCAACAACGATGAAACCACGTTAAAGATCATACATCATGTGCAGGCCAACATATACAAACCCGAATTATTAAAGGCCGAACAAATTGCCAACGCCTTTCAGATATCTGTAAATTACCTCAGTGAATATTTTAAAAAGCATACCGGCGAAACCTTACAAAATTATATTACCAGCTACAAATTGAAACTGGTAGAAACAAGATTGCTGCACAGCGATATGCGTATTAACGAGATTGCCTTTGAATTACATTTTACCGATGAAAGCCATTTGAACCGCATCTTTAAAAAATACAAAGGTGTAAGCCCTACCGGCTTCCGTAAACAAGTAATGTTTGACAGGAAGATGGTAGTAGCTGCTACGGCTTAAAACCATTACAGGTTACACGTTTCAGGGCTATATTAAATGTATTCTCTGTAACCTGCCCCCGACGCGTTGGAGTAACCTGTAACAGACCCTTAAAAAATTGATTGAACAATTAATCTCGTTGTATTCTCATTATGGCAAGTGCACTCGTCAGCGATTCTCCCCGGAAGGCCCGCATAGCTACGGCTATTTTCTTTTTTGTATCGGGTTTTGGTTTTTCATCCTGGGCTTCGCGCATACCTACTATTCAGCAGAATTTACAATTAAGTGAAGGAAAGTTGGGCGCTGTTTTATTTGCCCTGCCCGCAGGTTTAATGTGCACATTACCGGTGACCGGTTATTTATTACGGCGGTTCAGCAGCCGGTATATCATGTTTACAGGCGCGGTACTGTTTAACATCATGTTGTGCCTGGTGGGTTTTACCCATGAAACCTGGCAACTGGTTGTGGTGCTATTTTTCTTTGGTTCCTCTCGCAACCTGTTTAATATTTCTGCCAATGCACAATCTATAGGTGTACAGGCCATGTACGACCGGTCTATCATTGCCACTTTCCATGGCATCTGGAGTGTTGCAGGTTTTGCCGCAGCGGCCGTGGGCTCGCTGGTAGTATCATTGAGCATTCCTCCCTCCTGGCATTTTTTAGCAGTTTGTATTTTCTTAACCAGTCTTTGTTTTTATTTCTTTAAGGATAGCGTACACCAGCAACCACAACCCCATGAACGGTTACAAAAAACAAAATTCAGGTTCCCCGATAAAGCATTACTGAAACTGGGTTTTATTTGTTTCGCTTCTATGGCCTGTGAGGGAACCATGTACGACTGGAGCGGCATCTACCTTAAAAAAGCGGTGCATGCTTCCAAAGAAATGGCCACTGTTGGTTATGCAGTATATATGGTCGCAATGACACTGGGGCGTTTTACCGGTGATAAAATGGCTAACCGCATTGGCGTTAAAGCCATGTTGAAATATAGTGGCATGTTCATTCTAACGGGTTTATTACTGGCTGCGATATTCCCCTATACCATTACAACCGCTTTGGGGTTTATGATGACGGGCTTTGGGGTATCATGCGTGGTGCCCATGGTGTTTAGTATGGCGGGCAAAGTAAAACATATGAGTGGCGGTCCTGCTATCGCAGGCGTTTCTACCATAGGCTATTTTGGCTTTCTGATCGTTCCACCTACGGTTGGCTTTATTGCAGAAGCTTTCAATCTGCGCTGGTCACTGGCATTGATCGCTTTATTCGGCGCGCTGATCACCTGGCTGGTGAGTGAAATGAAAGATCACAAATAACAAATCCCAAATAACAAATAACAAAAAAAAAACAAGGAACATGGAATATCAGGTAGAAGTCAGGTCACCTCTTTACCCTTAATTCCTGTTCCTTGTTTGGTTTTTCCAATAACCTGTGCTCCAGGATGGAAACCAAGAATACTACATCCTACTTCCTCACTTCATCATTGTCGTTCTCACTGTTTGCCATTCTATAGTTTCACCAACCGAGTTGTGCTCACATTGCCTGTTTTTTTATTGGTGATGCGAACGATCCAGATCCCTTGTGTTAAACCACCGGTTTGAATAGTGATGGTATTTACACCTGTAACAGAAGCTGTAAATGAACGGCTGCTCACAGCATATCCGCGCACACTCTCCACAGAAACAACCAGTTGGTCACCGGCTTCTGCATACTTTAACACCTGTGCCTGACTTCCCGTGATAGGGTTGGGCACTACGGAAGCACCGCCAATGGTAGTTGCCATGTTAGTTGCAGCAGATGCCATAGTGGCTGCACTGCAGGCGCCTAATGGTTTCCACCACCAATCAGCAGTACCGGGTGTTACATTGTATAACGAACTTGACAGGCTCTCATACAAATTACCATTGTAGGTAACCTTGTCGCCCTGGTTGTAAATTTTTGGATAAGGCTGGTATTCGGCTATACCGGCGCAATTACCGGTGTTACCGCCACCACCAACGGTAATGGTTACCGCTGCAGTTGTGGTAGATGCACTGGCATTATCTGTAGCTTTAGCGGTAATTGTATACGTACCTGCCGCCACATTGCTCCAGGTATAGCTGTAAGGTGCTGCTGTTACCTCAGCTAACAGCGTGCTGCCGTTATAGAAACCTACTTTACTTACGGTACCATCTGCATCACTGGCCGTAGCCGAAATGGTAACTGTAGCCGGTGCTGAATACGTTGCATTCGCAGCCGGTGCTGTCAGGGTTACAACAGGAGGTGTATTCGTACCACTGCCGCTGCAATCACTGATATACTTCCACACTTTGCCATCGCCGGTATTCAGATCAGGCTGCTCATTTTGTGACCACCATTTTGCTTCATAGATCTTATTGTTATATACTACCTGTTTGCCGCTGAGGTAAACACCTGTAGCGGTCCAGGCCTCAATACCATTACAACCGGTTCCGGTACCTGTTCCTACTACGATGGTAACACCGCCAGAGGTAGTAACAGCACCGCCATTATCTGTAGCTTTTGCAGTAAGCACATACGTACCTGCCGCTACATTGCTCCACGTATAACTGTACGGTGCGGCAGTGGCTTCACCCAATTTGGTAGCGCCATTGTAGAACTCTACTTTGCTGATGGTACCATCTACATCGCTGGCAGATGCTGTTATAGAAACAGAAGCCGGCGGTGTATAGGTAGCATTGTTGGCAGGAGATGTAATGCTCACTGTTGGCGCCTGGTTACCAGGGGTGCTTCCAAAGAAATATGGGTAGTAGTTGTTAGCAAACTCATCGCCGTTTGCTTTATCCCAGTTAACGCTCCATGTCATGATACCTCTCAGGCCGGGATAACCGCCACTCGATTTTCTCATTACATAACCGCCACCATATGATGTTCCTTTCATCAGGTAATCCAATGCCTTCTTCACATTCGCCGGTGTTGTGTAACCTGAACCTGCAGCTGAAGGCTGTGCAGGTAAACCAAAGGCAACCTGGTCTTCACGTAATGCAGGGAAGGTTTGGCTGGTACCGGCAACAGGGAAACCAGTCAACAACATTTCTGTCATAGCCACTATGAAATCAGAAGTGCTTGAAGAGTATTGTTTGTTATCCAAACCTGTCATTGAACCGGTATTGTATAACTGCGGATGAATAAATGTAAGTTCATTACGCAAGCCATAGATCAATGGCAGGTAAGCGCCTACCAATGGTGAATAGGTGGTTGCATAAGCCGCCTGAACATAATACGTTTCGGGCGCCATAGTGAGCCAGCAATCTTTACCCAGTCCTTTGCGGTAAGTGATGATCTCTTTTGCAGCAGCAATGAGGTTCACTACCTTTGGCGTAGTGGGGCTCATAAAATTATTATCACCGCTGTTGAGTGTCAGATTTGAACCGCCTTCGAGGTCAATATCAAATCCATCGAAGTTATAGGCGTCCAGCAACGACTTCATTGAAGATACAAATGAAGTTTTTGCTGCAGTAGTGTTCAATTGCAGGATACCGTTCTCACCACCCAGTGATAACAGTACTTTTCTGCCCTGTGATTGCAGTGTAGCAATATCAGCTTTGAAATCAGCCACCGAAGTGCCTTCTGGTGTAAAGGTAACAGTAGCCTGATCACTTCCAGTAACACCAAATGCAATTTGAATTACATTGTATTTAGGATTTACATCGCGTAAACGAATGTAAGGCGGCGTACCTGAAGTAGTACCCCAGTTATGCCAGTATCCTACCATCACTTTTCCGGTGTTTCCACCTGTGTTTCCGTTTACCGTCAATGCTACAGCCGATGAAGTAGTTGTAGCGCCTGCATTATCGGTAGCTACTGCTGTTACTGTATAGCTGCTGGCAGATACATTGTTCCAGGTAACAGTATATGGCGCTGTAGTAGCTGTACCAATAGATGTGCTGCCGTTAAAGAACTCTACTTTTGAAATGGTGCCGTCAGCATCTGATGCAGTAGCCGTTAACGTAATGCTGGCCGGCGCATTGAAGCTGCTGTTATTAGCAGGTGAAGTTATCGATACCGTTGGAGCCACATTACCAGTACTGCCATTGGCAAACACCTGGTTGATCTTGTTCACCAGTTTTGATTTGGTGTTCGGACAAAAGATCAGCTTTCCTTTGGCCACCGTGCTGCTGGTCATATCCGTCATATCGCCAAATACCTGCCATACGATGATACCAGCCAGTCCATTGTCTTTTATGAATTGTGCTTTCGCCTCAATTGATCTTTCGTTATCATAGCTCAGGAAATAATTTCCTTTCACTTTATAAGGCACTTTCGCATTATCATCCCAGTTTTCCGTCCAACCAGAGCCGCTGCCTGTAGTCTGCAGAATGTAGCTGTAAGAAGGTGTACCATCCCACAGGTCTTTTTGCCAGTTGGTATAGTCGGCACAGGTTTGAATAGGACCATCGGGTTGAACGGTTTCAGCACGTTTAACGGTAGTGGCGTTCACCGAAGCAGTACCGCTGGTAACTACGCCTCTTCCATAAAATGGAGCGCCCAGGGTTACCTTGCTCATATTAACCCCCAGGCTACGCATACCCTGCACCGTACCATTAAGCGAAAAACCAGGGTATTCCATACCAGGATAATCGTACAATGGTGCATTGTGACCAGCCTTGTTGCTCCAACCGCCATTATAATCATAAGTCATCATGTTATAATAATTGAACACAGCGTTCAGGCGGGTCCAGTTAAAGCCTTGCAGCTTGGATGGTACTGCAGAAAAAGCCGCAGTGATCAATTTGCTGCTGCCGATAGCAGCGCGCACCTCTTCAGCCAAAGCAGCAAAGTTGTTATAATCGGCCGTGCTGTAACGCTCGATGTTCATACCTGGATCGTTGGGATATTCCCAGTCGAAATCAATACCATCAAAACCCATTGCGATAAGCTCCTTGCAACCGGCTATAAATTTGGCGCGCTTGACGGCATCAGCCGCCATTTCCGGATAATGTTTACACATGCTCCAGCCGCCGATAGAAGCCATTACTTTCACGCCTTTTGAATGGGCCAGCTCAATAAGGCCGGGAGCGCCACCCTGTTTATGCACCGCCAAAGGGAATGATCCGGTCTTGTTGGTATTTACATTTTTCCATCCGCCGCCTTCGTTGCGATAACCCAGGCTGTAGGCATAACTGCCATCGGAGATATAATACAACGTTTCCAGTTCTCCATATAGCAGGTACAGATCCCAACTGCTGTAAATATCTTCATTCAACAAAGCTGCCGGTTCCTGTACCGCGCCAACCTGGTAAATGTTTTTATTACGAAAATCACCACTATGTAACGAACCGTCTTTGGCAACGCCAAAGAAAGAAAAGTTCAAAATGGTGTACTGGGAGTAATCAACATTCAAATGATTAAAGCCGCCCTTGGGAACCACGTTCGCTACTTCCTTCCAGGCATCCCATTGAGTAATGTACCCAATGATCTGCTTGGTGTGCTGCGCGGTGGTGGCCGGCACAGTTGGACTCACCTGCGCATAAGTGGAGGAAAATAAACAAAACAAAATAGCTAAATGAACATACTGCAAAAACCGCCAACGGCGCTTTTTGCACAGGGTAGATAACGCTTTCATACTGTAAGGCATTTTTTAGTTTAACAATACATACACTTAAAAAGAACCAATAAAACAATTAATAAAATCCTGTTGGGCCAAAGCAATTACTATACGCTAAACGATGAACGCTTAACGCAGAAAGCTAAAAGCTGAATGCCGGATGCTCAATGCTGAACGCCAAAGGCTCAAAGCCCAAAGCAGAAAGTTGAATGCCGAATGCAGGAAAAGCACTCCCATTCGCATTTTGCGTTAAGCGTTTTGTTGTAGCCTTTTGGCTTTAAGCTTTCGGCTTTTTTTGACCCAACAGGATAGCAAAGGATAATTTAATGCTGAACACGCAACGCCAGGCGCTGAAGGCAGAAGCCCAACGCCGAACGCAAAAGAAAATGATCTGTACATTGCTTTATACGTTTTGCTCGCCTTGCTCCACCGCTAAAGCTTTGGCGGCCCCAACGAGTCGCGAAGCTTCAGTCGCTTGCGCCAAAACTTCGTCCAACGCCAGGTTCGCCAACCGGCGGAGAGTGCCTTCGCCAAAGGCTTCGGCCCCCGGCGAACGGCTGTCAGCGACGGAGCACGAGGCAAGCCATTGAGCGTGCGCGTTGTGCGTTTCGCATTTTGAAAACAGCTTTGATTTGAAAAATTGTAAGCAGCCTGTACATACCCTATGGCATTACAGATAATAATAGCTGCAACAATTGAAGAAGGTAATTTAGTAAATGCAGTAGTATAGTTGAAGAAGCAGCTGCAAAGTAAGTGCTGTTTAAATTATTTTGTTTACGAAAGCTGTTTTATTTTTTTCCACATTATTGATTGCCGTTATATTTAAGCTGATAATCAGAATGCAATACATATATATAAACAAAGCTTTCCGGTGATCTTAAGATATGGCATCACTTCCGTGTTATATAGAAGAATTGATAAACTTGCCGGGTTATCAATTTTACGATTGCTGAAATTATCGAGTAATTTTACTCTTTTTCATCATGATAATCATTTATAGCTTTGAAATTCCAAAACGATTTAGCGATATGAGTTAATTGGAGTGATTTTTGCCTTTACCTTCTTTGTAGAAATCACTTGCTTGAATGTAGTAATGTAGTTGTAGCAGCATCCCTTAGCATTTAAGTGGGTAGTAAACCCACTTCCCTGGCACAGTTTAGGAATTCCAATTTTTTTCCCCTTTGATTATTCTATTACCAACCCTGCACATCGTAGCGTTGTGTAATGAGTTTTTGACTTGTTTCAGGTTACAGGTTACACGGATAAAAATTGCGTGTTACCGGTTACCAGTATCAGTCACCTGTTATCGGTTACGTGTAACGCGTTACCCGGTAGCGTGCTATGCATTTATGCGTTGCGTATTCAGCGTTTTGCGTTTGATGTTTGACGTTTCACATTTCACGTTCGACGTTTCATGATTTATTTTAAAACACCAAACTGGTTTTCTATGAAAAATTTTATACCCACATGTTTATTGTTGGGTGCGCTGACCACACTACAAAAAAATGCCCAGGCGCAGAACTGGCAGCTCGCGTGGCAGGATGAATTTGACAACGGCATCAGTGCCGATTGGGTTTTTGAAACCGGCAATGCCAACGGCTGGGGCAACAATGAACTGCAGTATTACCGCCGTGAAAATGCCACTGTCGAAAACGGACAGCTGGTGATTACCGCCAAACGCGAATCATTCGGTGGCTACAACTATACTTCCACCCGCATGAAAACCCTTGGTAAGAAATCCTGGAAATATGGCAAGATCGAAGCACGCATCAAGATGCCTGCTTTCTCTGGCATTTGGCCTGCATTCTGGATGATGGGTGATAACATTACAACGGTAAACTGGCCGAACTGCGGTGAAATAGATGTAATGGAGCATATCAATTCGGAGAACATAACTTATGGTACCGCACACTGGACAGATAACAATAATAAGCTTACCTCCAATGGCGGCCAAACCGCGGCTTCCGTTACTGATTATCATGTATATGGCATTGAATGGGATGCCAATTACATTCGCTGGTTTTTGGATGGAACTAAATTCCATGAAGTATACATCGGCGGTGGTATCAACGGTACCAGCGAATTCCAAAACAAATTCTTTATCCTGCTGAACATGGCTGTTGGCGGTGACTGGCCCGGCTCTAACATAGACCCCACCGGTTTCCCTGCAAAAATGTATGTTGATTATGTACGCGTTTACCAGGATGCCGGCGGCACACCAACCGGTCCGGTAATAGTATATAAAGATTGTAACTACACCGGCACTGCGGTGGCGCTTACAGCAGGTAGCTATACCCTGGCACAATTGCAGGCAAAAGGCATTCTCAACGATGACATTTCTTCTTTGAAAGTGCAAAGCGGTTATAAGGCTACGTTGTATTGGGAAGATAATTTCACCGGCAGCACGCTGGAAAAAATAGCTGACGATGCATGCCTGGTAGATGATGGCTGGAACGATAAGATCACTTCTATAGTGATCGGCACCAATACTGCTGCATCTACCCTGATACAGGCAGAAAGCTATAGCGTGATGCAGGGCGTTCAAACTGAAGCCACTACAGACGAAGGTGGCGGATTGAATGTTAGCGCTATCGATGCCACCGACTGGATGGCGTATAGCCCAGTCGTATTCCCCACTTCCGGTACCTACAAAATTGAATACCGGGTGGCCAGTCTGAACGGCGGCGGCCGTTTGTCACTCGACCTGAACGCCGGTGATATTGTATTGGGAGAACTGGATGTGCCTTCTACCGGTGGCTCGCAAAACTGGACCACTATTTCTCACAATGTATATGTTACAGCAGGTACATATAATCCGGGCATCTATGCATCAGCTGGTGGCTGGAACCTCAACTGGATCCGCATTTCACCGCTCATCACGGCAAAAGTGGCGGCTAATACCAGCATGGTGAATAGCCTGATCGACAATTCTGTGCAAACAGGCAAAGCATTTACAATTTATCCAAACCCGGTTAAGCAACAATTGAACATCACCAGTGGTGAATCCCTGGCAGGTGGCCTTATCCGCATTTTTGATATCAGCGGAAAACAGGTAATGACCGCACGACCAGCCAGCAACCACATCGATGTATCGGCATTGTCGCCGGGTGTGTATACCCTTGTATTCACCAAGAACAAAACAAGAATTACTAAAGAGTTCGTGAAATAAGATCTTGATTCACGATAAGCAACTAACCATTTACCATACACAATTTTTTAAACCCAAAATGTTTTTCTATGAAAAAGTTTATACCCGCTTGTTTATTATTGGGTGCATTAACCACCCTACAACAAAATACCCAGGCACAGAACTGGCAGCTCGTGTGGCAGGATGAATTTACCAACAGCATCAGTTCCGATTGGGTTTTTGAAACCGGCAACGGCACCAACGGCTGGGGCAATAATGAATTGCAATATTACCGGAGAGAAAATGCCACTGTTGAAAACGGACAGTTGGTGATCACTGCTAAACGCGAATCAATTGGAGGTTATAATTATACGTCTACCCGCATGAAAACCCAGGGCAAGAAATCCTGGAAATACGGTAAGATCGAAGCGCGCATCAAGATGCCTGCCTTCTCAGGAATCTGGCCTGCATTCTGGATGCTGGGTGATAATATTTCAACAGTAAGCTGGCCGGCCTGTGGAGAGATAGATGTAATGGAACATATCAATGCCGAGAATAAAACCTATGGTACCGCACATTGGGCAGATAACAATAATGGACATGCTTCCTATGGTGGCAGCACCGCTGCTACCGTTACTGATTATCACGTGTACAGCGTTGAATGGGATGCCAATTACATTCGCTGGTTCCTGGATGGGGCCAAATTTTGGGAAATGTACATTGGCGGCGGCATCAACGGCACCAGCGAATTCCATAACAATCAGTTTCTTTTGCTGAATATGGCTGTGGGCGGTAACTGGCCCGGCTTTAACATCGACCTCAATGGTTTTCCTGCAAAAATGTATGTTGACTATGTACGCGTTTACCAGGATGGTGGCGGTAACCCTCCTCCCCCTACCGGCACATTGATACAGGCAGAAAGCTACAGCAATATGTCGGGCGTGCAAATAGAAGCCACTACTGACACAGACGGAGGTTCTAACGTAGGATATATAGATGCCGGCGACTGGCTGGCCTATAGCCCCATCGTATTCCCCACGTCTGGTACTTATAAAGTTGAATACCGCGTGGCGAGCTTAAGCGGCGGTGGTCGTTTATCGTTAGACCTGAACGCAGGTTCTATTGTATTGGGAGAACTGGCTGTTCCTTCAACCGGCGGCTGGCAAAACTGGACCACTATTTCTCATAACGTAAATGTTACAGCCGGCACCTATACACCGGGTATTTATGCAGTAGCTGGTGGATGGAATTTGAACTGGATCCGCATTACACCGCTAACTACAGCTAAAACGGCTGCAAGCACCGAAATGGTAAACAACCTGATCGACAACTCTGTACAAACCGGTAAAGCATTCACTATTTATCCCAACCCGGTTAAGCAACAATTAAACATCTCAGGTGGAGAATCATTGTCGGGTGGCCTCATCCGCATCTTTGATATTTCGGGCAGACAGGTTATGACAGCACGGCCTGCCAGCACCCACATCGATGTATCGGCATTAGCACCGGGTGTATACACATTGGTATTCACCAAAAACAAAACAAGAATAACAAAAGAGTTCATAAAATAATCCGAAACCTATAAAAACTAATAATCATGATTAAAATTTTAGCGGGAAGGCTCTTCCTTCTCCTCCTTGTTTTAGCATCGGCACAACGCGTAGCAGCGCAGTTCAGGGTAGTCGGCTACATGCCCTCCTGGGCAGGTGATGTGAACGCCATACAATACAGCAAGCTCACCCATATTAATTACGCATTTGCGTTACCAACTTCCACCGGAGGCATACAGTCCATTGAAAATCCTTCGAAACTGCAAAGCCTTGTTTCCCTCGCACATGCGCGGGGTGTAAAAGTGTTGATAGCCGTAGGCGGATGGAACAACGGTGATGACAGCGGTTTTGAATCACTGGCTGCCAACAGTACTTATCGCAACAACTTCGTGAACAACCTGATCGCCTTTACAAATCAGTATAGTTTGGATGGTGTTGATATTGATTGGGAATATCCCGATGCAGGCGCATCAGCCAATAACTACGCAACGCTCATGACGCAATTAGCTACTGAAATGCACAATCGCGGTAAATTACTGACGGCTGCTGTAGTTGGTGAAAATGGCGGTAGCATCCTCAACAGCGTGTTCAATGTAGTTGACTTTTTAAACCTGATGGCGTATGATTATAACAACTTCGATCATTCTACTTATAATTACGCCGTACAGTCATTCAACTACTGGAAAGGTCGCGGATTACCAGCTTCCAAGGCGGTAATGGGCGTACCTTTTTACGGAAGACCCAGCTGGGAAACATTTGCACAACTGGTTAACCGTGGCGCTAATCCGTATGCTGATGTGTTCAGCGGTGTTGGTTATAATGGTATCACTACCATAAAAAGTAAGACCAACCTGGCATTTGATCAGGGCAGCGGTGTTATGATCTGGGAACTGTCAGGAGATGCAACCGGTGCGAATTCATTATTATCAGCCATTCATGAAGTAGTGTTGAACCATGGCGGTGGTGGCCCAACAGGCAATGCTACATTCTATAAAGACTGCAGCTATGGCGGCACAGCCGTTTCATTACCTGCAGGTAACTATACCCGGGCGCAAATGATAGCCAAAGGCATCAACGACGACGATATCTCTTCTTTAAAAGTACAAAGCGGTTACAAAGTAACGTTGTACTGGGATGACAACTTCACCGGTACTACCCTGGTTAAAACTGCCGACGATGATTGCCTGGTAGATGATGGCTGGAATGACAAAGCAACATCGCTTGTGATCAGCACCAATACGTCATCATCCGGCACCCTGATACAAGCAGAGAATTACAACAATATGGCCGGTATTCAAACCGAAGCCTGTACTGATGAAGGTGGTGGATCAAATGTTGGCTATATTGATGCAACCGACTGGATGGCGTATTACAATATCAACTTCCCTGTTACAGGAACGTATAAAGTAGAATACCGCGTGGCCAGCTTAAGCGGCGGCGGTAGTGTATCGTGCGATCTGAATGCAGGCGCTATTCCATTGGGTAGTGTTGCTATTCCTTCTACCGGTGGCTGGCAAAACTGGACAACCGTTTCGCATAATGTTACCGTTACTGCAGGCACGTACAACTTTGGTGTGTATGCACAAGCCGGTGGCTGGAACCTGAACTGGGTTCGCATTACTCCGCTAAGCGCAAGAGTGGCTGCAAACACTGAAATGGTAAACAGCCTGATCGACAATTCTGTGCAAAGCGGTAAGGCGTTCACCATTTACCCTAACCCAGTGAAACAGCAATTGAACCTATTGAGTGGCGAATCATTGTCGGGTGGTGTTATCAGAATTTATGATATCAGCGGCAAACAGGTAGTAACGGCTCGTCCGGCTGCTACTCAGATCAATGTGTCGTCATTGTCGCCAGGTATATATACGTTGGTATATACTAAAAATGGTAAGAAGATCACACGTCAGTTCATTAAGTAGTTACAACAAGTTTTTAAGTAGATAAACACCCTGTCAGGCCTAAACCGTGTATTCATATAACGATAATATGAATACATGACGCAATGTTTTGGCCTGACAGGTTTTTAATTTATATTCATTCCTCATCTTAATCACGCACCATGCACAAATTAAATCTGTACCTGCTGGTAGGCCTGTGCGCAATAGGCTCCGTAACCTATGGTCAGGACAAACGATATCCAATTGGCAGTAGCACCAATGTCTTAAACAATTTTCGACAACAAGCAACTGCAACACAAAGACCCAACGGCATCAGCCGTCTGCAATTAAAACTTTCATCATCCGTTACCTTACCGGCTGCCATCAGCCATCGCCGCTCATTAAGCGCAGGCAATGAGCAACTGATAGGTAGCATTGAAAATGTTCCCAACTCTTCCTTTTACCTAATGATTGAAGGTAAAACAGTGTATGGACACATTTTATTACGCAACAGCAAAAAAGCATATAAATACTCTTCCGATAACAGCGGAGCTGTTTTTGTAGAAGAAACAGATATTAACAATGTGGTTTGTATAGATTATCAAAATGCAACCACAACTACGCCCGACGCCAGCACTTCCGATGCTGCTACAGCCAATGCGGTAGCAGCTGTTACCGACCTGCAAAGCTATCCCGGAGGAAACGGTTGTGTATTGCTCGACTTCGATGGGCAATACGTTGCCGGTACTCTTTGGAACAGCGGTAATCCGATCACTGCAGCTCCGGCTAATTTATCAGATGCTGACAAGGAAAACGTATGGAAAATGATCAGCGAAGATTTCCGGCCATTTCATTTGAATGTTACCACGAGTGAAGCCGTTTTTAATACGTACCCAAAAACGAAAAGAATGCGTTGCATTTTTACGCCTACTAATACAGCTGCCCCGGGAGCCGGCGGGGTAGCTTATTTGAATTCGTTCAGATGGAATGATGACACCCCTTGCTGGGTTTTTAACAGCGGCGCCAAAGGAGCCGGCGAAGCAGGTTCGCATGAAGTGGGTCATACGTTCGGTCTTTCTCACGATGGAAGAACTTCTCCCGCCGAAGATTATTACCAGGGTCAGGGTATCTGGGCGCCGATCATGGGCGTAGGCTATGGTAAATCGTTGGTACAATGGAGCAAGGGCGAATATGCCAACCCCAGCACCACACAGGACGACCTGGCTATAATTTCCAGCACCACTAATGGTGTAGGTTACCGGGCCGACGATTATGGTAACACGATATCAGCAGCTGGTTCGCTGACCGTTGATGCATCGGGCAACGTAAACAATGCTGGTGTTGTTGAACGCACTGGTGATGTAGACATGTTCGCCTTTAACACGAACGGCGGTACAACCAACCTGACCTTTA
>DASUVL010001229.1:0-4879 GCA_036379015.1 Niastella sp. | reverse complement strand
AAAATTTTCCTTCTTGATAACAATGTACGGATACGTTTTGTCATCTTTCAGGTTGATGTTAAAACGCGGCTGAAACTGTTTTATCAGCGAGTTCTCCAGCAGGAAGGCATCTTGCTCACTTGGAACAATGGTGAACTCTATGCGCTTTATACGCTGAACCAGCTCGTGTGTTTTGTACGAGGTGAACGTTTTGGAAAAATATGAGCTGATCCGCTTGCGGAGATTTTTTGCTTTTCCTACGTAAAGCAGCGTCTCCCCCGAGTCGAAGTATTTATAAATACCGGGGTCAACCGGTAAAGTAGCGGCAATATGTTGAAATTCCTGTGATGTCATAATAACTATTACTCAGCAAAAAACTGCGGGTCCCAGATCACCTTTTCCATAGAAGTAACAGCCGGGCCATTCTTTGGTTGTCGCATGGAAATAATATAGAAATATGCCTGCATCTTCCAGGTAAGTTTTTGTTGAATGACGGTATCGCCACTGGTAAACTCCCTTTCCATATAAACACGGGTCACTTTATCATCGCTCAAACTGGGTTTTAAATAAACCATCACCTTTTGCAAAGGCCAGCCGGGCTGGGTTTGGGTATAAATAAAATTTAACATTTGAGTCGTTTCATCCATCAGGGAATGCTCTTTAAAATGCCCCTTGAACAAGGCGGAGTCCAGCTCGGGTACAAGGAACTGGTTAGCCAGCTGATGAAATGCCGGTAACTGAATATAACTGGAATCTTTTTTACCGTTGATATTCACTTTTTTTAGAATGCCGCCTGAGAACGAATCAACCTTCGAAATATCGTTCCTGATAAAATCGGCTACCGGTAAAAAGGAGGTATTTGCCAGAGAGTCCTGTGTTGCTTGATCAGTGCCGGCCTGTTTGGGTTTTTGTTTACAGGCAATAACCAGTAAAAAAAGGGCCGGAAATAAAAGGTTTATCCGCTTCATTGGGTAAAATTATTGCAATTTCTGATTTTGAGATTTAGGGATTTTGGGATTTATCTGGTTTGAGCGTTCTGCAAAATCTCTAAATCCCGAAATTCCAACGCTATATAACGCAAAGTGGGTCGCCTTTGAAAGTGACCCACTTTGTTAAAGTAATAAACCTTTATGTTAGCGGATAGTTTTGGTTACGCCTATTTTGATCCCGTATTGAAACAGGTTCTCGCGGATAGGGTATTCTTTGATATAACTCGACAGTAATTGATAACGTAATTGCGGACCAACCTGCCATTTCAGGTCGCCGGTTTTATATGAGATAAATGCTTCTGCGCTTGTATTGATATTCCATTTTCTCACCAGTGACGGCTCGGTAGCATATTTGAAATCTGTGGTGATGAGGTAAATGTTCCGGTTCAATAAATAAGTAGGTTGAACGGTTCCGCCAACGCCAACATGCAATTTTTCATTACCCAGCAGGTTTATTTCCAAACCTAATGGAACCGACAACTGGAAATACTGGTTGTTTAAATTCTCTCTTTTGCCACCAAAGTTGCGGTAACGGGTGTAGGACGTTACCTGTCCGCCTCCAATACCATAGCCCAGGTCGAGGGCAATAACAGCCGGTTCAAAAACATCAGAACTATAGGCCTGAATATCGTACCGGGCATAATTGAACAGCAAACCTGTTTTCAGGGTCACTGTTTTGTTTACGGCATACAGAATGTTTGAACCCAGTTCAAAACCCAGGGCCGGTTTATGGTTCACCAGTTGATCAAGATTGCCCGGAATATCAGGCGCTTGTGGTACAGGTGTATTTGTTTTTACATTAGAGGGGTCGTTACTACCCTTTAACGTGCGGTAATTCATTGTGGGCGTAAAGGATATTTGCCAGCTTAGCCGGTTTTGCTTTGGAACGGCTATTTCATATACGGCATTATTCGCCAGCCAGTTAAGGCGTTTGCTGTCTTCCGCTGCATCGTTGGTGTTAGCTGCCAGTTTTGATTCGTTCACCGAAGTGGGATCTATTAAAGATTGGGACGCCGGAACCTGGTGGGTAACTTGCTCAGCATGCTCAACAGGGTTGTCGGCCAGAAGCAGCGGGTTATTAGCTGGTTCAATTTGCCAATCTTTTCTGTTTTGCCAGGCTTTCATGTTATACACTGGCGCCTCATTGGTAATTGCTGTTGTGTTGGTTTCTGCCGGGTTGGTATTATCGGTTATAGCTGAAGTTACCGGTTGATCGATGTTGATCACCACACCGGTATTGTCATTGCTGTTTTCAGGATTGAGCACAAAGGGCCTTTGTTTGGTCGTATTACCTGAAGTATTACCAGCTTGTTTATTTGAATTGCCAAATGGAACTATTACAGCTTTTGGAGTATTTGCGTCGGTTGTTTCTGTAGAGTTAGAAACGGTAGAAGAAACATTGTTTTCACTAATAGATTTATTGGCTGTTGATGGTGTGATAAATTCAATGAATGTATAATAGCCAACAGCAGACAGAAAGAGAATCAAACTAAACCAATACCACTTTCTGGTTGGGTGTAATGAACGGTGAATGCCTTTCCACACCTTGTCAGAAGGATACATTTTATACTGGTCAGCTTTTTCTTTCAGCAGTTCTTCAATATCCTCATTGTAAAATCCTCGCTCCATATCATTAGTGTTTGTACGGTACGTTTTTCATAGGGTTAAATAGGTATCAGTAAAGTGAGATGTTTTGGTTTATCTTCCTGCTGCTACACCTAACCAATTGGTTTTTTCCTTAGGCCGCATAATGATTTTTTTCTTCACCAGTATGTCTTCAAGCATTTGTTTGGCCCGGGTATATTGCGAACGGCTGGTACTTTCTTCAATATCCAGCATTTCGGCAATTTCTTTGTGCGAATAACCTTCGATGGCATACAGGTTAAGTACCGTACGGTAACCTATTGGTAGTAAACGAATACATTCAACTACCTGTTTTGCCTGTACTATCGAGGGCACTGATTCTTCGCGCACCTGGATGCTGGTTGCATGGATGATGTCGACGCTTTCGTTGAACTTTTTGTTCTTTTTGAGGTGGTTGATACAGGTATGAACTATGATTCGCCGTATCCAACCCTCAAATGCTCCTTTGTTCTGGAAGGTGTGTATCTGTGAAAACACTTTGATAAACCCTTCCTGTAACATGTCTTCAGCATCTTCCCGGTGGTGGGCGAACCTGTAACACACAGACAGCATCTTGGGACTATACCGGTTGTACAATTCCCGCTGGGCGGTTGTGTTGTTACGTAAACAGCCTTGTAAAATGGCGTCATCGGTCATATTAACCGTTTGGTTGCCCTGTAATTTAGACAATTTTTTGAAGTAATAGCTGCGCTATTTATAAAAAATTACCGCTTTTTGGTATGAATTTTAATCTCCGGCCGGCGGGTTTTTCAAGGCGTTTGAGCCCGATGCCCCTGGTTTCGCCATGAATTTCATTTGATTATATATAATGAAGTGAACAAGTTCCCTTTTTTTGATCAATAGCCCCCAAAACCGGTAGGGTAGCTAATCATGAGGTTGGCGTTTACGCAGAACAGGCCGTATAAAAACAATCCTGAAAACAGGCGTTAGTAAGGAATAAATGTTGTAACTGTATTCAATTCGATTGCTTATAAGCGTTATACCAGCCGGGTGGCGTAAGTTTTGCTGCTTTATTATTATCTCTGAAAAACAACTCCATGAAGCCGACCTGTTGATCGAGAAATTTTTTCTACAAGGGATCTTTAAATGAGTGATCATGGATAAGGGGGAAGTGCACCATACCGGCCTGGCAGCTATTGCAACACAACATAATGGGAATGGACATGCAGGGCATTCACAATCATTCTGGACCAAATACGTGTTTAGCCAGGACCATAAAATGATTGCCCGGCAGTTTTTGATCACCGGCATGATTTGGGCAATCATTGGCGCTGCCTTTTCAGTGTTGTTCCGGATTCAGCTGGGATATCCGGGTGAACGGTTTCCCTTCCTGGAAACCCTACTGGGGCATTGGGCGGAAGGCGGTATCATTCATCCGGAGTTTTATTATGCTATGGTCACCATGCATGGCACTATCATGATCTTTTTTGTGTTAACCGCTGGGTTAAGCGGCACCTTTGCCAACTTTTTGATCCCCCTGCAATGCGGCGCACGCGATATGGCTTCTCCTTTTTTAAATATGCTTTCTTACTGGTTTTTCTTTGCGGCTAGCATAGTTATGTTCTCTTCGCTTTTTTTGCAGACGGGGCCGGCCAGTGGGGGGTGGACGGCTTATCCGCCTTTAAGCGCCCTGGGTGATGCGATGCCCGGTTCGCGCCAGGGAATGGACTACTGGCTAATTGCGCTGGCCTTGTTTGTTGTAAGCACGTTGCTGGGCGGCATCAATTATATTTCAACCGTTTTAAATCTGCGTACGAAAGGAATGACAATGACGCGATTGCCCTTAACGGTGTGGGCATTGTTCTTTACCGCGACATTGGGCCTTTTATCGTTCCCGGTTTTGTTATCGGGTTTTATCCTGTTGTTGTTCGACCGGCACATGGGCACCAGTTTTTATCTTTCTGATATATTCCTTAGCGCTACCGGTAAAGCGCTGGCCAATGAAGGCGGCAACGCCATTTTATATCAGCACCTGTTCTGGTTCCTGGGCCATCCCGAAGTGTACATTGTTATTTTACCTGCCATGGGTATTGCCTCGGAAGTGATCAGCATCAATTCGCGCAAACCCATTTTTGGCTATTCAGCTATGGTTGGGTCTTTGTTTACCATTGTGGTATTGTCATTCCTGGTATGGGCGCATCATATGTTTGTAACCGGTATGAATCCTTTTCTGGGTTCGGTATTTGTACTGTTAACTTTGCTTATCGCTATACCATCGGCCATAAAAGTATTTAACTGGCTGGCAACCCTGTGGCGGGGAAATATCC
>DASUVL010001228.1:0-4346 GCA_036379015.1 Niastella sp. | reverse complement strand
AAAATTGTTGTCTTCCCTTCAGATAAGATAGTGAGTTTTCCAGATAGTACTTCAAAACTTTCATCCTGTATTGTGTGCATATGATCCGGCACTAATGGACCTTTTGTTTTGAGTGTCACTTTTATGCTCACTCGTTCCCCGTTTGTTTCCTTAGCTGTTTCCAGGAATTCATAGGAATCGCCACTTTGTGGGTTTTTGAGTATTTGACCTTTTCTAGCCATGTGTATATAATGTTGATTTAATTTTTTATTCTTTGCAGTCTCTGTTCCTGAAACCAGGCCTGGGATACGCTTTCTTATAATACCCTCTAACGTTTATGGCTCTATCGGTTTGTAAGCAATCATCATGAAAAAGGGCCTTGAATCATTGTGCTCGAAGCGAAATTTGTAAAGCGTGTTCCGGCTGGTACTGATTATGCGATAATCGTAGTTGATCCGCATGGAGATCCAATGCAGGTCTGAGATCGTTCTGTATGTGTTGAATGCAAGACCGGGCACATCGCTGTTGCTGAACGTATCGTAATCAATATTAGAAGGTCCCATGGCCGATTTCGTATTCCGGTTCTGATGAAGCGCCTGGGGCAGGAAGTAAGGATCAGGCGTTTCTTCCGGCTTTTTCAGACTAACGGTTGAGCTGGTCCAAACGATATCCCATTCTTCTTTCTTTGGCTCCGCTACTACCGCACCGTTCTCAAAGGAAATGTAGTTGAAATAATACGCTTCATCTCTTGTAATGTTAACAGAAGTGTAGGTGGTAGAAGCTATATCGGCATGCTGCAGGGTATATCCCCCGCCGGCGTTTCGGAGGATCCGTACTTTCTTCCAAGGAGCCGTGACCGGATTACCAACACCCTGGCGGCGGTTAATGATGTAAACCTTGTTGTCTTCAGGGGTTGCGGAAATAGCGGCAATGGCGGTTTTTGTAAGGTCTCCGTTTGGATTGTCGATATTCCGGTAAGTAGTAGACGATCCGAAGTTCAAAATCGCGGCAAGGCCAATCGTATCTGCGGCCGACACATCGTTCAGGTCATTCTTATCAAGCCTGTAGGCCAGCATACCCGTAGCGGAATTGAGGATCACCCGGTGGTCTTCCTGGCCGGTATAGAAGCCGAGGTCCCAACTGCTGCGATCGTAAGCAACAGCGGTATGCTTATCAAAATTAATGAAGATCCTGTTGTTCCCATTCGTTCCTCTATCCAGGTCAAGGTACTTTTGAACGGTACTTCGGGAAATTAAGTGCTTCTCACGGATAGCGCCCAATTGCATAGAGGTGCCGGCTGAATCGAGTCTGCAGCTGATTTCATCGCCCGCATCAGGCAGGTAAGAGGAATTTAACTGGATATCAAAATACGCTGATCTTTTCCCCAATGGAATGGTCAAAAGTATTACTCCGTTCGTTGAGGCCGGCGTGGTAGTAAAATCTTTCGTATAAGTAAGCCCTTTAGCCGTGTACATGATTTTAACGGTCACGTCCTGGCTAACCGGGTCTTTTGTTTGTACGGTAACCCGTAGCCAACTGGTATCTGCCAGGTATTGCTGACTGGAATCGAACTGCACACCCTGCATGGTTACAGGTGGATTGGTCACTGGTGGGTTAGTAACCGGATCAACGGGCGTGTTGTTGTCTTTTTTAGAACAGGCATTCAAAACAAATAGGAACACAAATGAATAAAATAATCTTCTGTACATCATTCTTCTTAATTATGGTATGGATTAAATAACGAAATTGTAAAACAGGATAGCTCGTTTGGCCAGCGATCGTTATTTCAAATGAATGATTCGTATATGCATTGGGTATGCAGTAACTATATTACAATATGACAGCGACTTTTAAATTTTTCCTATGCTGCATCAATTATTTTGAAAGATTTTTTTTCGTGTATTACAAGCTATTCAGTACCCCACCATCTGCCCGGAGCACCGAACCATTGGTGGCTGCAGCCAGCGGACTGCAAAGGTAGACAGCAAGGTTAGCTATTTCTTCAGGAGCAATAAATCGTTGCAAGAGGGAGTGCGGATTGGTGCGTTCCATAATGGCAGCCTTCATTTGTTCCGGACTTATTCCCTGTGCCTGCGCTATCTGTTCTATAGTATGCGCTACGCCGTCAGAATAAGTTGGGCCTCCCAGAATCGTATTGACCGTTACCTCAGTTCCTTTCGTCAGCTTCGACAACCCATTGCCCACAGCAAGCATGGCTGTCTTTGTCATGCCGTAGTGGATCATGTTTGCCGGAACATTGATGCCAGACTCGCTGCTGATAAAGAGGATCCTGCCCCAAGTTCCTGCTAACATACCGGGAAGCAAAACCCTTGATAAACGAATACCGCTCATTACGTTGATTTCAAACATATTCATCCAGTCAACATCCGGTATATCCTCAAAAGCTTTCAGATTAAAGATGCCAACGTTATTGACCAGGATGTCTATGGTAGGAAGTGTTTTCAAAAGGTTGTTCACTTCATGCATTTTGGAAAAGTCTGCCGCAATACCAGATACCTTAGCAGCTGGTAGCGCCGCCATCAGGCGCTGCACGGCTATTTCTGTTTTATCTTTTGTTCTGCCATTAATGATCACCCTCGTTCCTTCCTGTAATAGTTGTTTGGCAATGGCGAAACCGATACCCTGTGTTGACCCACTGATGAATGCCGTTTTATGCGCTAATTGCAGATCCATATTTCTTGATAATTAATATTGTATCGTTTACTACAAAAATAGTCCAAAAAAAAGTCAGCTTACCACTGACAATTGCATTTCGATGAGGTCTTTCAAGCCCTTATTATTGGGATGCATCCGTCTGGTTACATTAAGCCCATTATAAACGGAGATCAGGTAGCGTCCCAGAAGTTCGGGGTCCGACTGGTTCTTAATAGTTCCATCTTGTTGTCCTTTCTTTATCGCCCAGGTATACATTTGCTCTACTTCTTTTAGAATGGCAACCGCTTCTTTTTCCAGCTCTTCATCTATAAAAGTCATCTCCACTACTGTGTTGGCGATAATACAGCCCATCATATGGGTATGCCGGTCTGCCATGGCAATACTTCTGAAAAAATCCTTGATATTGTCGATAGGGGACGCACTTGTCTTCAATATGGTTTTGAATCGCTGAAAAGCCTCCCGTCGCTGCTGAATAGCTTTACTGAACAGCTCCTTTTTTCCTCCTTTAAAGGTGTTGTAAAAGCTACCGCTGCCCATACCCATGGCGTTCAACAGATCTTCCAACGATGTAGCGGCAAAGCCTTTTTCCCAAAAAACCTGCTGCGCTTTTTCCATAATACGATCGTGATCAAATGTAGAAGGTCTGCCTCTCATGATTTGATTTTGTATTAAACGATACAAAAATAGGGATTTATTGGGAACAGGGAAATTGATAATTTATGGAACGCAAGATTATTATCGTAAGAAAGTATGCTCCTCGTTTAAATTATTTTTCTCTCTAATGTATAGCTGCGGGGAAAATTATCCATCATGATGCGCCAAAGCGCCATTCTCCAGGTTTCCAATCTGTTGCACCTTTACAGTGTCATAATTGATGATCATCACCCGAACAACAACTAACATTCTAAATACATTTAAAAGCAAAAAAATGAATACCAGTATTAAAAAAACAGCTATTGTCATCACTGCATTCTTCATGACACAGTTCCTTGCCTTTTCCGCTTTTTCCCAAATAAAAAGAACGCCGGGTGCACTGGGCAGGGCAGAATTTATAGAGGTGGAGCCCAACGTACGGTTACACGTAACTGACCTCGGCGAAGGAAAACCCGTGGTGCTGATCCATGGCTGGCCTTTAAGCGATGCTATGTATGAATACCAGTATGCTGCATTGCTTCAGAAAGGGTACAGAGTCATCGGCATTACATTGAGAGGTTTTGGTCTTTCTGATAAGCCAGCAGGAAAATACAACTACGATGTGTTTGCAGACGATATCAAAGTGGTGCTGGATAAACTGAAGATTGAAGGCGCAACCATCGGTGGTTTCTCCATGGGCGGCGCCACAGTGATCCACTATGTGGCAAAACACAACGCAGCGCACGTTTCTAAATTGGCATTGTTTGGTGCTGCTGCACCTGTTTGGACCAAAAGAGCTGATTTCAATTATGGTTTATGGACCAAAGAAGATGTGAACGGTTTGATTGCCCTGAACAATACCAACAGGCCTCAATTGTTGGAGAACTTTGGCAAAATATTCCCTGCCAATGAAACAAGTGTTGCTCCCGGTTATGCAGCCTGGTTAGGCACCATTCAGTCACAGGCTTCTCCTTACGCAATGGGTGAAGCAATGAAAACCCTCCGTGATTCAGACCTGAGAGGTGATTTGAAGAAAATCAGCATCCCGGCGTTGATCC
>DASUVL010001227.1:0-10246 GCA_036379015.1 Niastella sp. | reverse complement strand
AAAAGCGCTTGTGAGTTTCATTTAAAATTCATTCGAATAAGCCGATCAATATCCAATGATGAAAAAGCTTTTTTTAATTCTCATGTTACTATTGTTAAGATAATAAAGGTCACGAAAGAGTATTATGTTTTTAGAGGTGGCTTGGATTCTCTCAATAATAAAAATGGCATAACAGATACGCTTTGGTTTAAAGGAAGGGGGAAGTAATTTTTGGGATTATATTTTGTATTGTATCCTGAATTTGTATCTCTTAAGGCATACTGGGATTATAAAAAATAATTATACTTATTGCACGTCCATTGCTTAAAACAACGCACTTATTGCCCTAAACTGCACGCTTATAAACTTACCATCTCTTTTTACATTTGATATTAGAGATGCCGCTACATTTGTAAAAATGATAAAACTGATCCTGAGAATCGCGCTGCAAGAAAATTATCTTCACCCTAAAAACTGGTAACTTTACTATGACACACAAGGTTCCTATCAAAGTACTAAATAGTTTTTTTTATATTCTTTTCATTCTATTGCAAATCATTATCATTGTAGTATGTTTCGAGTCATTTATGAACATCGTTGAAGGCATCGCATATTACAGTAGTGGCAGCATATTTTGGGGTAGTTTATTTACTTTAATAAATTGTTGTCTAGTGCTATTATTTACAAAGAAATTCAAGGATAAATATTTTGTTATCAGGCTCTTTAGTTTCACCTTATTAACTATTTTTTTTACGTCAGCAGTAACAAAACAGGTATTGGATTATACTGGCATTTTGAGTATTATTTTTCTTATATCGGGGCTTGCGACCTGTTTGTTTTATTATGGTCTTTAAATCACCTGGATGTCTTATCAAGGACTGATAGAATTGGGGCTATTCCGTACGGGATAGTATTCAGCACGGCTTTATATTGTATGAATATATTAGTGCTTAAATGGATAAATAATCATGAGGCTGGCTCAAAGTACAAATGAAAAATATTGAAGAACTATTGAATCGTTTATTACAGGTTTTAACTGAAGTTAATGCTCCTTTAGTCAATATGTTACAAAAGGGTATTGACAGGAGCGCTATCGAAGCTGAAATAACTGAACTGGAAATATCGCTACCCGAAGAAGTATATAGTTTATTCAATTGGCGCAACGGGATATCGCTCACTGGAAATAATACATTTAATCAAGCCTGGTTTTTCCCTCTTGGAAGCTTAACTTCTTTAGAAGACTCGACTGCTAATTACCGGTTTAATGCCGGTAATGATGGTTATTGGAATGAAAAGATGTTTATGTTGTTTGAGAGCGGGGTAGGGGAAATGTATTTGATCGACTGCGACGATAAGTCCCCTACCTATCGCATGATATATAAACATTGGGCTGGCGCAGTTGATTTTGAGGTTGTCATTACCATGTATGATTCATTAGAATGTTTTTTGAGATCTGTAAATGAGTGTTTTGAAACAAAAGCTTACTATTATGATGAAACGGGAGGGTTTATATTTGATTTTACAAAAGGAGTCATGGTTTCGAAAAAAAATAATCCAAAATCAGAAATGTGGAAAATATATAGCTCGGACTAAACGAATTGACTCAGGAAACAGCAGAAAATCGTTGCTGAACATATTCCCAGTTAATTATATTCCACCAGGCATTGATGTAATCGGGGCGGCGGTTCTGGTATTTTAAATAGTAGGCATGCTCCCAAACATCCAGTCCAAGCACTGGAAAGCCTTTTACTTCAGCAACATTCATTAATGGGTTATCCTGATTGGGTGTGGAGGTTACAACCAGCTTTTTATCAGATGTATAAATGAGCCATGCCCAACCGCTGCCAAACCGGTCTTTAGCTACATCGCTGAACTTGTTTTTAAATGCATCGACAGATCCAAGATCACGCGTGATCAATTCAGCCAGTTTGCCGGAAGGATTGTTGCTGGTTGAAGGCGCTTTTATCGACTTCCAGAACAACTCATGATTATAATGCCCGCCGGCATTGTTCCGCATTTTCACTGAATATTTCGATATGTTCTGCAGTAATTGTTCAATACGCAAAGAAGCGGTATTCACCTGCTCGGCTTTAACAGCCTCTGCCAGGCTTTTCGCATAAGTAGCAGCATGTTTTGAATAATGGATCTCCATAGTCATGGCATCAATGGCCGGTTCAATGGCATTAAAGGCGTATCCCAGTGGTTGTTGCAACCATCCGATGTCGTTATTGTTACCGGCAATGGCAGGTAACTTATTCCCGCCAGCCAGCGAAGCCAGAGCAGGCATGGTGAGCAAAGTTGCCAGTCCGGCCTTTCCGGTATTACTAATAAAGTTCCGGCGAGTAAGGCTATTTCCTTTCATAACATTATTTTTTTTTTCCAGGTAATGTGGCCTTAATCAATGCAAATTTTGGACCTCGTAAGTTTTACTATCACAGCCCGTCCTTTATGGCTTTTAGATACTGCTTGTGATTTGATTTTTTGATAATGATTTCCTGGCACTGGTTGAATTTAGCAAATGTTTTAATGGCGTCAATGATCTTGACAAGTACCGGTGTGCTTAGTTTCAAAGACTCAAAGTGAAGATTGTGAATGATCAATGCCTTTTGTTTTCTATCGGCCTTTGAATCCATCCTGGCTACAAATGTGTCACCAACCAATATGGGCAATGAGAAATAGCCATATTTCCGTTTTGCCTGGGGAACAAAACATTCAATCTGGTAGTCGAAATCAAAAAAATCTTTTAACCGGTGTCTGAATACATTCAATATGTCGAACGGCGAAAGAACATATGCGTCACCAGTCAGTTCGATCTTTTTGTTTTTATATGATGGTAACATGTAGAGTGGGGCAGTTGTAAGGCCTTCAATAGTTACTTTGCAAATTTCACCTTCCTCAACGAGCTTTTCCAACTCCTTTTTAACTAAATTATTCTTCACCCAACGGGCACGCCAGGCCATCTCTTTCGCATAAGCGATACCCAGGGATTTCAGGCAGCGCCGGATAACATACCGGGCATATTCCTCCGGAGTTGGCATCCTGGTGTCAATGTCATCCGGAATTAAATTCCTGGGCAGATCGTATACTTTATGAAAATCTTTTCGGGTTACCATCAGTCTCCCGTCCAGGTACAATCGCTCGAGGGCTATCTTTGACGGTCGCCAATCCCACCAACCTGTACTGGCCACCTCGCGATCGTTATCAAAATCCTTTACCATCAGGGGGCCTTCACGCCCAATCCTGTCCAGCACCTGGTTCATGAGCGTGATCTCAGCGGGTGTCAAAGGCTTTCTCCTGGCAACAAAGCCATCCTTCACAGGAAGTGAAAAGCGAAAGTCGTGTATGGGGATGTATCCAGCGTCGGAGGTATAGAATTCAAAGATCCTTCCATCCGCCTGCAGCTCTTCCAGCCATTCCGGTTTATAATCGGGTACCCGCGATGCAATGGAATGATGATGTGCGCGCTCAACGACGTAATTGGCATCGATCTGCACATAACCAAGATGGTCGATAAATTTATACACCGCCTCGCGGCCCTTACCGAAGGGCGCGCGTTTATATAGTCCTGCCGCGTGGAGGATGATCTTTCTCGCTTGTGATGGAGTGAGGATAAGTTGGCTCATAATATGTGACGCAAAAGTAAAAGTTCTTTTTTATTCAGGAAGAAACTGTATTTTGACAGGAGATATTTACGGAAATTTATATACTATGCACCAACGGATCGCCCACATCGCGTTAGTAGTAAAGGATTATGATGAAGCCATTCAGTTTTATACTCAGCAACTGGACTTTCAACTACTTGAAGACACTACTTTATCACCAGATAAAAGATGGGTGCTTGTAGCGCCACCCGGCGCACAGGAATGTTGTTTGTTATTGGCCAAAGCTGCCAATGAACAACAGGCAGCCAGTATAGGCAATCAAACCGGTGGCAGGGTCTTTCTGTTTCTCTTCACCGATGACTTCTGGCGCGATTATAATAAAATGCATGAAAGAGGTATAAACTTTATACGACCTCCTAAACAGGAGGAATATGGCCTGGTAGCCGTGTTTGAAGATCTGTATGGAAATTTGTGGGACTTACTACAACCGAATGAAAAGAATAAGGGGTTGAAATAATTTCACAGCTTTTTATGCATTAATCGAATTTTTCTGTCTTATAGAGAAAACCTGGAATTATGGTATCAAAACGGCTGTTTATTCTCCTGGCTATTATGGCGACTGGTTTTTATTCCGTTGCCCAGTTCTCTCCAAACCAGTCTGACCTCTCCATTTCTGTACAAGAAAAAAAGCAAATTATCGACACCATAATTAAAACGATTAATGAGGCTTATGTCTTTCCGGAAATTGCCCTTGTAATTGAAAAGGAAATCAGCATTCAATTAAAGAAAGGGCATTATAATAACATTACAAGCAGTAAAGAATTTGCAGATACCATCTCCAGTCAACTGATGCGGTTCAGTAAAGACAAGCATTTACGCATTCTTTTCAGCCATGATAAAGTTCCTTATAAAACAGAAAAAGAAGCGCCTTTACCTGATTTTATTAAAACATTTGCCATTGAAAATAATTATGGGTTTAATAAAATAAATATCCTGGAAGGCAATATAGGCTACTTAAATATTGTAGGCTTTTTCCCTTTTGACGAAGCAACCAACAAAGCAATTTCCGCATTTGATTTTTTATCAGAAACCCAGGCATTGATCATTGACTTAAGGGAAAACACGGGTGGCTTTGGCAGTCTGGCAAACTTTATATTAAGTTATTTTTTTGATAACAAACCAGTGCACTTTCTTGACTTTACATTTCGAAAAGAAAACAGGCTTGAACAAGCATGGTCTTCATTTTATATTCCGGGAAAACGTTATGTCAATAAACCTGTTTATATATTAACCAGTGCACAGACTTTTTCAGCAGGCGAGGCTTTTGCCTATATACTTCAGGCAAATAAAAGAGCAACTGTAATTGGGGCTCAAACGGGCGGTGGCGCCAACATAGGCGACCTAATAAGATTAGGCGACCATTTTGTAATGAATATACCCTTAGGCAGAGGAATTAGTCCAATAACTAATACCAATTGGGAGGGCGTTGGTGTAAAACCCGATGTTGATGTTCTTTATGAAAAAGCGCTAACCACTGCGCATATTGCTGCCTTAAAAAAGTTGATAGAAACTTCATCTAATGAAAAAACAAAATCACATCTAACAGATATTCTCAAAAATATACGTTAGGCTTTTCCTTACAATTCCACCTTACGGCTCCTTAGTTATCCGGTCCAATTCCTTTAACACAGTAGGCAACCGGAAATCACCATGCATACTCATGATGTTATCAGCAGCCTGTTGCAGATCAGTACCTACAGCAGTCACATATAACGGATTGGCACTTTCGCCCCGTAATACCGGAATAACATGTTGCTGGTTTTGATGAAAATTACTTTTCGCAACACCAATAACCGGTACCTGCGACTGAATACTTTCATATACATAAGCGCCCAATCCGGGTTTACCGGTGTCATCCAACACAACAAATCCATCAACGACGATATAGCTGATATGTTGCAGGTCTACGTTTTTTACAATTTCGAGGATGCAGGGTAGTTCCCGCTTGTAAAAGGCGCCTGGTACATATTCCTCCACCGCATCAATGTATTTGATCACGTGGTTCAGGGCAACCGGATCATTCCAGTTCTGGATTAATGCGCCTACGGCTTTGGCGGTATTTTCTTTATAGTGAACGTCTATGGCCAGGATCATAATGTAACAATATACCCTTAATTCTTTGTATGATTAATAATCATCTTCATTCTTTACTCACTCCTTAAACTCTGCACCGGATTGATCATCGCTGCTTTTATAGATTGATAACTTACGGTGATCAATGTGATCAGCAAAGCACCTATACCCACTAACACAAATATCCACCAGCTTATGGTTGTGCGGTACTGGTATTGCTGTATCCATTGCTCCAGGAAATGCCAGGCCAGGGGAGTTGCAATGAAACTCGACAATACCGTCAATACCACGAATTCCTTTGACAACATGGTCCACACTGAAAATACAGAGGCCCCAAATACTTTTCGTATCCCGATCTCTTTTGTGCGTTGCGCCGCTACATATGAGGTCAATCCAAATAAACCTATACAACTGATAAAAATGGCCAGCAACGAAAAACAACCGGCCAGTGTACCGATGCGTTCTTCGCCGGCAAATTTAATAGCATATTCCTCATCTACAAATTTGAAACTGAACGGTGTGGCCGGATCATATCTTTTAAATACCTTTTCAATGGCGCCCAATGCGCTGTGTGCGCTCATCTGCGGGTTTATTCTAAGAATAAAAAAATTGGAATTTTCATAATTCAAATAAAAAACGGTTTGCTTTACCGGTTCATATGGTGAGGTCATAAGCATGTCTTTAATCACCCCCAGCACAGTCAGTTTATCACTACCCCAGGTAAACGTTTTTCCAACAGGGTTGTTTAATCCCATAAAATTCGCGGCGGCTTCATTCAGCACAACACCACCAGAAGCGAGATCTGTTGAATAGGCTTTCGAGAAATCCCTTCCATCCAGGAATTGCCAACCTACTGTTTTTCCGTACTCATGCGTTACACCTACAGTGGCAAAATCGGCCTGTAAATTAGGGTCCTTGCCCGGCCAGTCAAAACCGCTCCGGTTGTCCCATACATCGGTAGGCGGGCCTTGCGAGGCAGCCATATTTACCACGTAACCAGTTTTAAGCAGATCATCCTGCAGCGTTGTATAACGTTTGCGTAATTCGGGTGTGGCGATCCGTATGCTTACCAAACCATCGCGGCTGTAACCCACCGGACGATCTTTGGCATATTGTACCTGGCGATAAACTATACATGTCCCGATAATAAGCGTTACCGAAACAGTAAATTGCACCGTAACCAGTATTTTGCGCGGCCAGGCGGCAAAGCGTGCTGCCCGGAAAGTGCCTCTTAATACTTTGATAGGGCGGAATGATGATAAATAAAAGGCTGGATAACATCCTGCCAACATGCTGGTCAATACAACGAAACCGGCTGTTATCAACCAGCATACAGGGCTCGTCCACGGTATGGTCATTTTCTTATCTGCCACGCTATTGAAAAAAGGCATGGCCAGTTGTATTAAAAGTAGCGACAACAACAGGGAAAGGATGACCAGCACAGCTGATTCACAGAAGAACTGTGCAATAAGCTGGCTTCTCATGGAACCGATGGTTTTTCGTACACCTACTTCCTTTGCCCGTTTTTCCGCACCGGCAGTACTAAGGTTTATAAAATTGATGCAGGCAAGCAGTAAAACAAAAAGGCCAATGATCGCAAACAGCCAAACAAATTGCATGCGCGTGCCTGTATTGATGCCATTTTTCCATTCACTATATAAATGCCAGCGCGTCATAGGAAAAAGAAAGTCCATGGGTTTACGGGCTTCGGCAATCTTTTTATCCATGTGGTCCCCGTTAATGCTTTTGATTTTAGCAGTTACCTTGTCCATGGTCGTATGAGGCGCCAGTTGAACATATATTTCGTAGGAATTAATGCTCCACGACTTTTGCGCCTTTTGCGCCCATTCATTGGTAGCAACATGCAGCGCCCACGGCGCCAGGAAGCCCAGCTCTTTAAATGTGGAATTATTCGGCAGATCGCTGTACACACCGGCAACTTTTACGGTGCTGTTATTATCAATCCGCAACAATTTATTGACCGGGTCAGTATTGCCAAAAAGGGCGGTAGCTGTCGATTGTGATAGCAGGATAGAGTAAGGATCATTAAACGCACGGTCTGAGCCCTGGCGCATGTGGAGCGAAAGGAGGGCAGGCGCTACTCCTTCCATAAACCGGCCATTTCTGATCAATTGTTTATCTCCGGCGCTCAGTACATGTTCGCCTGGCTGCGACGACAGGGTTATATACGTAAGGTCATCACCACACCTGCTCTCAAGTTCTTGCCGCGCCGGCACAGGCATGGTATTGCGGGTGGTAATCTCGCCATTCAAAACGGTATGCCGCATTACCCGGGCAATACGATCATAATGTTGGTGGTATTTATTGTATGATAGCTCATCCCATATCCACAAGCCGATCAGTATGACCACAGCCATACCTACTGCCAATCCCATGATATTAATGAGGGAAAAACCTTTATTCCGTTGCAGGTTTCGCCAGGCTATTTTTAAATACGTCTTTATCATAGCAGTTAACAACCCAGTATAATGCCAGTCTCCGGAATTGTTTATAATAAATAAGTTATGTATACAAACACGAGCCAAACTGTCCGCTTTTGATACGGCAGCTGTTCATTATTATTACGTATTTTACAAATCTTCTTCGCACTAAAATTAATGTATAGCCATATGAGCAATAGAAAAATTTTTATCGCTTTTATTATATTCTTATCTATATCTGTTTCTGCCTTCACCCAGCAAATCATTGAACAATGGAACCGGTTTGAGGTTTCGCTGCAACACAACCATAAAGGCAATCCTTTTAAAGAAGTACAGTTGCAGGCCACGTTTGCCGGGCCGGATACCACTTATACCATTGCGGGTTTTTATGACGGGAACAACACCTTTAAAATACGGTTTATGCCGCAGCATACCGGCGTATGGCATTATACAACCAAAAGCAATGTAGCCGCATTAAACAACCGGAAAGGGTCGTTTGAATGCGTTACCGCAACGGGCAATAACCATGGTATCGTACGGGTGAGTGATACCTATAACTTCAAATATGCAGATGGCAAACAATACTATCCGTTTGGCACAACAGCATACGCCTGGACGCACATGCCGCAGCAAACGCAGGAGATCACTTTAAACTCACTAAAACAATCGGGTTTTAATAAAGTACGGATGTGTGTATTTCCCAAGAACTATGACCTGGTAAAGGAAGAACCGGAACTATATCCTTTTGTAATAAAAAACGCAAATAACGCCGAGAAAACAGCGTGGGATTTCGACCAGTTCAATCCGGCGTTCTTTCAACACCTCGAAAAAAGGATCGACGAGCTGAATCAGCTGGGCATTGAAGCCGACCTGATCATCTTCCATCCATATGATAAGGGAAGATGGGGTTTTGATACCATGCCCAATGAGGTGAATATCCGGTATGTTCAATACCTCACGGCTCGTTTATCTTCTTTCCGGAATATATGGTGGTCGCTGGCCAACGAATGGGATTATGTAACCAGCAGATCGGTTACTGACTGGAATAACATCGCTAAAACAATTGTAAAGGCTGATCCTTACCGGCATTTATGTTCTATTCATGGCGCTACGGCATCCTATTTCGATTATTGGAAACCAGAGTTCACCCATGTAAGCGTGCAGGACGAAACGCCCGTTCAGAGCCCAAACGCAATGGCCCTGTTGCGTAATGTTTATCACAAACCTGTTTTGTGTGATGAAGTGGGTTATGAAGGCAATTTAAAATCGCGTTGGGGACGTTATAGCCCGGAAGAAATGATTTACCTGATTTGGAACGGTGTAATTGGCGGCGGATACGTTACTCACGGCGAGTGTTATATGCAAAAAGATGCAACAGATACTATTTTCTGGGCAAAGGGCGGTGAGTGGAAAGGTACCAGCTGGAAACGGATCGCCTTTCTTCGAAAAATAATGGAAGAAAGTCCGGCCCCATTAAGCATGGCAGATGTTAGTCGCGATAACCTCACGGCAGCAGCAGGCGAGGGGTACTACTTCATCTATTTCGGCAAACAAATGAATGATAACTGGCTTTTTAATCTGCCGGCAAAAAATGGTTCCTTCCCAAAATTAAAAGCCGGTAAACGGTACCAGGTTGATATCATTGACACCTGGGAAATGACCATCGAGACAAGTCCGCTCATATTTGAAACAGCTCCCGAAAACGACTACCGGTTATACGATAAAGATCTGAAAAAGGTACGGTTGCCCTTAAAACCTTATATAGCGTTGCGGATAAGGGAAATGAAATAAAAAAGTAACACAGCCTAAAAGCAGCGGATACAGGCCGTACAAACATTACCAGTTAAGTGGCATTATTACAATCACAGGATCGCTCAGACAGAGCCTTTCACCAGTTCTCCTTTTTTTAAATCATAGTTGTAGTACGAACATATCCAATTGTTTGAAATATGCAATTCTTTGTTTGAATTAGACAGATTTCAATTCCACATACCTTCTTAATTTAGTATCACCAATCGCTAAGCTCCCATACAATAGCCCAAACCTCATCCTACTGTTTTTCTCATTCGTTAATCAAGCGTTTTATGATCA
>DASUVL010001226.1:0-6741 GCA_036379015.1 Niastella sp. | reverse complement strand
TACGTATGCGTAGTTCATATGCTTTCAGGATGTATCCTTTTGCCTCAACAACCGCATGCATATAGTTGGGCGGTTTTTTAGCCTGGTCCTTATTTTCCATATAAGCATCCATAGCAATCAGAATTAGTGATACAAAGTTATTTAATAATTATGTTGCAGCGCCATTCAAAAGGCGCTTATCAGGCACATGAAGATGGCTATCCCGCGCAGGCATAGCCTAAACACTTAGTTAGCAATCTTTTTTAATAAAGTGCCACTTGTCAAACAACTGGAATTATTTTTTTAGCCATATATACCAGCTTGTTCTTTTAGCCAAATCTACAGCCTTGATTCCCGCCCCCACCCGATTAAGGTAAAGGCGTATCAAGCATCTCACGAATAATTTTTCTGGCATCATCGACCCCGAATGGTTTTAAAAGATACTTATATGCGCCGGCCTCATAAGCCAGATTAAATGTTTTCGATTCACCAGCCGTTGAAAAAATGATAACCGGAATATGTTTAAGGGTTGGCTCTTTTTTTATTATTTCCAAACATTGCTGGCCACTCATTTTTGGCATATTCATATCTAAAACTATAAGAGAAGGCAAATCGCTACCAGATCTCAAAAACTCCAACAAACGCTCACAGGTTTGAAACCAGGTGAGCTGTATATTGTTGTTTACTTCCTTGAGCACTTTTGCAAAAAAATAATGGTCATCGGGGTCATCCTCAACCAAACATATGTGACGGACATCTTCTTTCATAAGCGGATATATTTGTTTTTAGTTGAATATAAAAAAGGCGGAACCCTATGGAAATAAGGATCCGCTCATCCATTTCAATAAAAAACCAACTAATGTATGCAATTTTTATTCCATGCAAAAAGTGTAATTGAAAAGAGGCTGTTTCGTACTTGAAACAGCCTCTTTCGTATATTTTGAAGCATCCCCGGCTAAATTATTAGCCTGTAGCGCTTTACTGTTCATTAGGATATACGTCACCATATGACCGGAAAGAACAGGTGAGTGGGTAAAAAACTTCTGGAGTGGTATCGAGTTCCCTTACCATGGTAGAAAAGAATCCGGAAGTGTATTTAAAGGGAGCAAGAATGTTTTCTTTGCCATTCTCAGTAATGTATATAGTAAACATACCGTCACTATTGCCGGCATAATACGTCTTATAATTTGACGGTGTGTAAAAATTAAGAAAATTAATTGAGTTTTTCGAAGGAAAAGGTTCCGTTGGGTCCGATTGCAGTGAACCACTCCAACGAAGGGTAACACTTGTACCAGCGTTATCATTTATAGTAATTAATTGCAAACTCGAACCACCGGTATAATTCATAGTAAACCTGTCATTAGGCGGGAAGAATGTATATGTTTGACCGCGAAACTTAATGATCAGGTACCTTTTATAAACAGTGCCGCAGGTAGAAATAACCCCAAAATCATGTAAGGTATCTTTCACCGTTTGTCTTATTTCACTGCTCAATTGCATGGTGCCATAATCAAGGGCGGTAACTTTTGCAGCACCTGCAGTTATCTTACAACGTGGCACTTTAATATTGAATGAGCCGTTTGTAATGGTAGCACGATAGTAGTTGTTGTCAAGGTAAACAGTTGCCTCACCGTCGGCGACCATGCCGCCAGCGCAATTAAAAACCGTACCTCTAAGTACGATGGGTGATGCATTATAGCTGGCAATATTCACAACACCCAAATCGGTTGTTGCATTGAAAGGGCCGATATTTTGTTTGGAAAGTAAGTCGCCACAGGGAGAATAAATACTTAATTGCAAAGTTTTGTTAGCTGGTATTTTTCCGGCTACTTTACCTGAAGAATCGGCAACACCGTCACCCCAGGCTGATCTTCCATCAACCGATCCGCTGATAACCACCTGCGCACTGGCAACAGGCAGTCCATTATTTCCGGTAACAGCTAATTTAAAGTCTACTATCTGATAAGGCACATCGCAGTTCCAGAAAGAGAAATGCGAAACCTGTCCAACATAGTTTTGACCCTGTTTTGCAGCGCTACCCTGTTGTTTCCAAACACCTGTGGTATCATTAAAAAACCAGAGGGGAATTGATGCCGCAGCTTCCGTTTGAAGAGAAGTGGGTATAGGAAATGTGACAGTGGCGGGTTTACCATTCATTAATTGCAATTTTTCTCCTGCACCTCCGGTCAATTCAACAGCCATCATACCAAATGACTGCAAGCCAACTTCCGTGTAAGTTGTATCTACGCCACGCAGCGCACCAGGCATGATGTTGCGCCAATTGGCCGAATCAGGATTGATATAGGATGCACTTACTGTAACAGTTCCAGTATAGGCCGATTTATCGGCGGCATTGACAATACTACCGGCTTGAAAGTTAATACTGCCACCGTTTGAAACCGTTACATTCCCACCAGTTCCCGCCGTGAATGTACCAGCGGTACTCTTCTTGATAAGCTGAATGACCACGATATTACTACTGGTTGTTGTCACCATAAAAGTGCGGCTGCCTGTAAAAAACCCAGTTTTCTCAACTTTTATAAAACCGGCATTTTTGTTCAGGGTAATATTATTAAAGCTGAACGCACCATTGATATCTGTTGTGGTAGAAGCGGCACCGGCGGTTACCGTAGCCCCTTTCAGCGGTTTATTCATATCGTCGAGCACGCGACCGGAAACAGTAGCGGAAACGTTCTCCACTTTAGGTACCACAGGTATTTCAGGAATAGTTGGGGGGTCTGGTTGCGCCGTGACGTCATCCGTAGCTGTTTTTTTACAACTAAAAAGTAAGGCTATCGCAAGGAAACAGATAACAAATGGACTAGAGTACTTCGTGATCATGCGTGGGCTTGTTAGCGAAGAGTAACGCAACGACTTATTAAAAATTGTTGCTATAATTATTATCTTTTTTCACAAATAAAAACAGATACTGACATAGGGTTGACAGTCAACACCTTCAATTTTGTGGTTAACAAAACAGGCAAAAATGAATAAAATTGATCTGATCAAAGAATACAGGACCTACTTTACCGCAAAAGCAAAACCGGAACTGGTAACCATTGAAGAAGCTCATTTTATTTCCATACAAGGGAAAGGCGACCCTAATGCGCCAGACTTTGCCAAATGCATTGTAGCACTGTATTCCACTGCCTACACTATAAAGTTTATGTTTAAGGCCCAAAACAGCGACTTTATAGTTTCAAAACTGGAGGGACTGTGGTGGTACGATGAGAATAAATTTCCGGGCAAAAACATAGAAACGGCCACAGAAGTGCCAAGAAGCGAATGGGAGTATCGGTTACTCATCAGAATGCCTGCATTTGTAACAGCCGATGACCTTGTTAAAGCAAAAGAAGCAGTTAGCAAAAAGAAGGACATACAACTAGCCGACCAGGTTGAATTTTTTACCATGCGGGAAGGCAAATCAGTTCAAATGCTACATATTGGTCCGTTTTCAACGGAGCCGGAAACATTAAAAGAGATCATTGCATTTATAGATGTAAACAAGCTGGCAAAAAACGGACTGCACCACGAAATTTACTTATCGGATTTTAGAAAAACAGCGCCTGAAAAATTGAAAACAATTTTACGGGAACCGGTAAAATAAAGAAAGGCTGTCAAAAGTAATTTAGTTTGTTCGCCTCTATTGGTAATGGGTCTCCAACGCCGCTCTGCGCACAAACAGCGAGGGATAATCTACCACAAATCCTGATCCATCTACCTGAATGTTTGCTTCAAAATCGTTGGGAATGTTCTCGTAATGATATTCAGTGGCCGACACGCATGTGTATTTCTGATGAACAGGCATGATTTGAAGTTGCAACAGGTCACAATACAACACCTGTATTTCCCGGGTTTGATGGGGTTGTAATTTCAACCGCCGGATGGGTAAGGTATTGGTGAAAGGCGTGAGCGGAATATCGATGTCAATACAGCCGTTGAACAGCACCAGTGGTTGACCGGCCTTTGTCCAGTTGCCTTTTCCATCACTTTCATAGCTGATCGCTTGCGTTTGGTTGCTGTGCCGGCTAATGATCTCAAAGAATATAGTTTCCCAATGGGTGTTTGTTTTAATATGGTATTCCACATTGTAGATCTTTTCTTCGTAATGGCCAATGATGATGGAAGAAATTTCAACACCGGATACGCTTTCATTGATCAAACAATTCTCTAAGGAATAGTATTCACGACCCGTCCACAATATGTTGGTTTGCATGGCTTGATTCATTTGGCAAATTCGTAATCAAAATGTTACAATCCCCATGCCGTGATCACCAGGGTTCTTGATCCGCCCCGATTACGATGCTCGCACAAATAGATACCCTGCCAGGTTCCGAGTGCTAAATGCCCGTTGTGGATGGGGATCAACACAGAACTCCCCAGCATGGAAGCCTTCAGGTGGGCCGGCATATCATCAGAACCTTCATAGTCATGTTTATAATCGGGATCGTTTTCTTTAACCGTTTTATTGAAGAACGTTTCAAAATCAACACGAACGGTTGGGTCTGCATTTTCATTTATGGTAAGCGATGCAGAAGTGTGTTGTATAAAAACCTGGCAAAGGCCAGTTGAAATATGCCCGATCTCCGGCAATGCCCGAACCACTTCCCGGGTTATTAAATGGAAACCTCTTGGTTTTTCGGGTAATGATATCGTTTGCTGAAAAATGTTCATGCACTTTGTTGTTTCAGATTCTGTAAAGACAATGAGGAAAGGTAACCAAAACCTCCTATTATTTATGACCGGCTTCCGCTTTTATGGAAAATCTGTTGATCGTCATCCAATTTAAAAACACCCGCCTACGATATGAAAAAAAGTATTTTACTGGGGTTGATCACAAATTGCCTGATATCAGGCTTATTTTCCCAAACCAGGCCTCAACCTGTTATTGATATGCATCTTCATGCTGAGCACATTAAGAAACAGAAAAGAGGTGCACCCTGTATTGGGGCGCCTTTCCGGGATCTTGGGATCAATGATCCACAAAATAATTTTAGTGAAGTATTTGAAAACGCTCTTTCAACAAATCAATGGGCCGATCAATGTTTAGTATCACCAGGTACTAATGATTCACTAAAGCAACTTACCATATCAGCGCTTAAAAAGTACAACGTATACGGTGTTACCAGTGGCGATATAGAAACGGTAAGGCAATGGAAAAAAGAAGCACCTGACCGCATCATACCCGGCATTTATTGGAATTTTAACAGTGCCTTACAGCGGGGATTGAACATTGATTCACTGGAAAAATTGTTCAGGTCGGGAGAATTTAAAGTTTTTGGAGAGGTCACTATACAATATGAAGGGTATTCTCCCAGTGATAGTGCCTTTGATCCTTACCTTGAAATGGCTGAACGGCTCGACATCCCCGTTGGCATTCATATAGGGTGTGGTCCGCCAGGCGCTCCCTATATGGGATCTACCCGGTACAGGGCACGCCTGCATAGCGCACTTGGACTGGAAGAAGCACTTTTGCGCCATCCCAGATTGAGAGTTTATGCGATGCATGCCGGTTGGCCGATGCTCGATGACATGCTGGCCACCCTATACACGCATCCACAATTATATATCGACGTAGCTGCTATCTGCTTTATGATCCCTAAAAAAGAATTTTATTATTATCTGGAACGACTGGTAAATGCCGGATTTGGAAAGCGCATCCTATTTGGTTCTGACAATATGATATGGCCAGGGGCCATTGAAGCCGGCATACAAACGATAAACCGGGCAAGCTTTCTAACAGAAAGACAGAAGAGAGATATATTGTTCAATAATGCAGCCCGGTTTTTACGCCTGACAGAAACAGAGATAAAAAATATGTATTGAGAATTATTTTCAAATTACTGTGCTCACGTAAATACAAGATCGTATCGTTGCTCAACCAGCGGTTTACCAAATTCGGTAGAGGGTTTTTCTTCCGTTAAAGTAAAACCCAATTTCAGGTACAGGTGATGCGCTTTATCCAATTCGTTGGTTGTCCATAGGTAAGCATTTTTATACTTACATGCTTTCGCAAAATCCATAAATAGTTGCAGCAGCTTATTCCCCAAACCCATACCACGATATGCTGGCTTAATAAGGAAATAGCGTAATTGGGCTGATTCGCCCCGGTTTTTTAACAAGAGACATCCGATCATATTATCGTTATGCTCTGCAATCCACAAGCGTTCATTACCGGGATTGTAGGTGGCGTAAAATTCATGTAACCCGGCAGCAACAATACTCTCAAAAGAAACACCATGTTTAAATTCGTCCTGGTAAAGCACGCCGTGTAAGTAAGTGATCAACCCGATATCTCCCGGGCGAATGTCAGTACGGATGGTAATCTCATTTGATTGTTCCATTTTATTTACTGATTGGTATAAGTATCTTTTGTATTTCATCCATGTGGCCCACCAGTTTATCTATCTCCAGACCCGACAAGCCTGATAAAAGTTCCACCACCTGGTTTTCTGTCGCCAAATTAATAGCGAGAAACTCTTTTTCACCTTTTGCCGATAAGGAGATCTCCTGCACCCTACCATCCATTTTATTGGCTTTTCTTACAATCAATTTCTTACTGTCAAAACTTACAAGAATACGGCTTAGGTAACCCTTGTCCATTTTCAACAACTCAGCTATTTCTTTGGCGGTAATTTTTTTCTGGTGGTATATTTCATACATCACCCTGGCTTCGGGCAAGGTGAAATGGCTGTCAAGCAGGTGATTATCCAGCAAACCTAAAACCATTGTATAGAACCTGTTAAAAGCTCTTATTTTATT
>DASUVL010001225.1:0-4366 GCA_036379015.1 Niastella sp. | reverse complement strand
CGCCGCGCCCTGGTGGATGCCGACGTAAACTATAAAATTGCCAAGGATTTTACCGACCGGGTAAAGGATAAAGCCCTGGGACATAAAGTGTTAACTGCGGTAAGCCCCGGTCAGTTAATGGTGAAGATCGTAAAAGACGAGCTCGCCGAACTGATGGGCGGCAGCGAAAGCGATTTTAACGCCAAAGGCAACCCCGCCGTGATCTTAATTGCCGGGTTACAGGGTTCCGGTAAAACTACCTTCAGCGCCAAACTGGCCAACTTTCTGAAAACAAGAAGCCGGCTTTCGCCTATGCTGGTGGCGTGCGACATCTACCGCCCTGCGGCCATCGACCAGTTAAAAGTGCTGGGCGAACAGATCGAAGTTGACGTTTACAGCGAACCCGAGAATAAAAATGCAGTGCAGATCGCTGTGAATGCCATCAAAGAGGCCCGCAGCAAAAATAAAAACGTGGTCATCATCGATACCGCCGGCCGCCTGGCCATTGATGAGGTTATGATGACCGAAGTAGCCAATGTTAAATCGGCTGTCAATCCACAGGAAATATTGTTTGTTGTTGACTCCATGACCGGTCAGGACGCAGTGAATACGGCCAAATCGTTTAACGATCGCCTTGACTTCACCGGCGTGGTGCTCACCAAGCTCGATGGCGATACCCGCGGTGGTGCTGCCCTTTCTATCAAATACACGGTACAAAAACCTATTAAGTTCGTTAGCAGCGGCGAAAAGCTCGATACGCTCGATATTTTCTATCCTGAACGTATGGCCCAGCGTATCCTGGGTATGGGTGATATTACTACCCTGGTAGAAAAAGCACAACAGCAGTTTGACGAAGAAGAGGCCCGTAAGCTGGAAAAAAAGATCCGTAAGAACCAGTTTAACTTTGAAGATTTTAAGTCGCAGCTGGAACAGATAAAAAAGATGGGTAATATCAAGGATCTGCTTGGTATGATACCCGGTGTGGGAAAAGCCGTCAAAGACATTGATATCAGCGACGATGCGTTTAAAGGCATTGAAGCCATGATCAATTCCATGACACCCCAGGAACGTACCGACCCCGATTTGATCGATATGCGTCGTAAACAACGGATTGCCAAAGGCGCAGGCAAAGACATCAACGAAGTGAATGCTTTTTTAAAGCAGTTTGAGCAAATGAAGCAGATGATGAAAATGATGAATAAGATGCCGATGGGCCGTATGGGAATGAAGCGTTAAAGGGCGGTTAACCGGCTCAAAAGTTAACATGTTACAAAAGTAAATTTGACTATATTAGTTCTGGGAACAGACAACTTTGTTAACTTGTGAATGGGATTCGGTTTTTAACAAAATTTATGGGTATTAACCGCATGTATTTTATTCAGAATAATAGGCTGATAATACTGTGAATAATTGATCTCAATTATAAATTTGGAAAAATCAGTTCGATTGTTATTTTTGCAATCGTTATAATGGAAAGTAACCCTATTTGTTCACGCATTTAAATTTCTATTTAAGATGCCAGTTAAAATCAGACTGCAACGCCATGGGTCTAAAAAAAGACCTTTTTATTTCATCGTAGTGGCCGATGCACGCTCTCCGCGTGATGGTAAGTTTATCCAAAAGTTAGGTACTTACAACCCTCTTACAGTTCCTGCAACAATTCAGCTTGATCGCCAGAAAGCCCTTGATTGGCTTCATAAAGGCGCTCAACCTACTGATACTGTGCGCAGAATTCTGTCATACAAAGGTGTATTGTACCTGAAACATTTGTTGCGTGGTGTTAAACTGGGTCTATTCGACGAAGCTACCGCTATGGAGAAATTCCAGAAGTGGCATGCTGAGCACGAGGTCCAGGTTAAAAAACGCCAGGAAACAAATGCAAGGGATAGAAGACCTCGCAGAGGTGGCGCTGGCGCACCGCCAGTAAGACCGCGGAGAGATCAATAATCTTACGCAGTATAGCTAGCTGTCAACTTGTTAAATCCCGGTTTTATACCGGGATTTTTTCTTTTATGGCCAGGCCTGAAGCCGGCAAACGGGCGGTCATCCTGAACAGGGTGGCCGCCCGTTTTCATAATGTCAGTATTAGTTTTATGCTGGTTTTAAAAAAGTAATGAAAATGACTCTTAAAAGGTTAAATAAGGACCTAATAAAGAAATTATTCTTATCCAGTCTTTGTTTGGTCTTTGTTAGGTCCTTGTTTGGACTAATAAAAGATATATATCGACCACTCCCTAAAGCAGGTTGTTCGAAAGGTCTCTACAACAGACACGCAGGCTCGCTTTAACAGTCAGAATTATCAGTCCGCCGCTCCAGATCGCAGGTAGAGCCTTGCCTTGGGTAAGCATTACCTATTGCCATTAGATTCCTCTACCTTTGCCGCGCATATGACCACCTATCACAACATTGGAAAAATAGTAGCCACTTTTGGCGTAAAGGGCGAAGTGGTGTTGAGCCATCAATTGGGCAAGAAAACTTCGCTGAAAGGGTTAGAAACCATTTTTATTGAGGAGAAGAAAGACGAAATGCTGCCTTTTTTCCTGGAAAGCACCCGTATTAAGAATGATGCAGAGTTATTCCTGAAATTCGAAGGCATCGATACCAAAGAGGCGGCCTTCCGCCTGATGCAGAAGCGGGTTTGGCTGCCACAGGAGGAATTTGACAAATTTGCCGCCAAATCGGCTCCCATTGCTTTACTGGGTTATCATATCTTCAACGAGGGTACCGACCTAGGGGAAATTCTCGAAATAATAGAACAACCACACCAGCTCCTTTGCCGCATTGACCACAAAGGCAAGGAAGCCCTGATCCCAATACATGAAGACTTTCTCGTAAAAATTGACAAAAAGAAAAAGCAGGTGTACGTGGAGCTGCCGGATGGGTTGCTGGAAATCTACTCCTAATGTGATAATAGCTCAAAATCGGGCAGTTCTTATAATTGCGAAGCTCACGCGAAGCATTCTTTAATCTGTATTTCATTATCACATCATCACATTATCAAATTAGCTAATTATTTTTTCTATTTGCAAAAAATGCCGTTGGTGGTGCGCGATGATAAACCCAAACACATCGCCCATTTTTAATTTAATGAACGGTGCAATGGATACGGGAATACGTATGCGATTGATATTAACTTCCCTGGCTTTATCGAGCAGTTGAAGCAACAATATCTCCTGTTGCTCAAATTCCTGCAATGCTTTTGTGACATCAATATCAGGGACCGGATCATGATCCTTAAATGTTTTCATTTTATTGGCAATAGTTCCATCTGGTTTTGGCAGCATACTTTTGGTAAAATATCCACCCAACCAACCCGGAACAAACCATTCAGTAGCCTTACTATTGGCATTGCTTATTGCCTGTTGCAGCTTCGGTAGGTAATAGCGGCCATAGGTGTTCAGGTGCTCAATTACCTGGGCAACGCTCCAACGCCCTGCACCAGGTTGCTGTATCAATTGGTCGGCTGGCAACTGCTGCAGGTAGGCCGCCCTGAGCATGATCTGGCGGGTATCGGTTTGTAACGTTTCAAGAAGTGATGAGGCCTGTATTCTTTTCATTGAATAATTTTTAGGGATTTAAGCGTTCCGCATGCTGAACAGGTGCTTTTTTAATTGTTCCAGTCCTTCTTCCAAATGGAGTATTTTAGGTAAAATTAAATAGTTAGTGGCAGGTGACAAGTAGTAAGTGGCGTGTAATGAGTGGGTGGGAGAGGGGGGATGCACCACTCGCTGATAAATGCCTAAATTTGCTTCCGATCACCATGAGCAGTTCCCAACGTATCATAGCGCATTTTGACCTGGATGCATTCTTCGTTTCTGTTGAATGCCTGAACGATCCTTCGTTGAAAGGTAAGCCACTGGTCGTAGGTGGACGCGAGCGGGGCGTGGTAGCCGCCTGTAGTTACGAAGCGCGAAAATATGGCATTCATTCCGCCATGCCCATGAAAACCGCTTTGCGTTTGTGTCCGCATGTTACCGTAGTAGGCGGCAGCCGTGGAGAGTACAGCCGGTATTCACGTTGGGTAACAGAAATAATTGCTGCCAAAGCCCCCCTGTTCGAAAAAGCCTCCATCGATGAATTCTATCTCGACCTAACAGGGATGGATAAGTATTTCAATCCCTATCAATGGACCATCGATCTGCGGCAGGAGATCATTGATAAAACCGGGTTGCCAATTTCATTTGGTTTAGCCGGCAATAAAATGGTTGCCAAGATCGCTACCGATGAAGCCAAGCCGAATGGATACCTGCACATTGCATTTGGCCGGGAAAAAGAATGGCTCGCCCCCTTAAAAGTTAATAAAATACCTGGGGTGGGTGAACATATGTACCAGGCCTTGCGCGACCTGGGTATTGAAACCATCGAGCACCTGGGCGCCCAATCCATT
>DASUVL010001224.1:0-9677 GCA_036379015.1 Niastella sp. | reverse complement strand
TACGTATGTTGAAACCAAGCCCCTGCCCTTGCAGGCAGATTGTCAATACTTCGTTTATGGGCATTTGTTGTACGTTCAACGTCACCCGCCGGGCTCCCTTCAATAAAGCGCTTTGGTAAAAAAACTCAATGCCGGTTTGCTGTTGCATTTCCATAAAGATCTGTTCAAGCGTGAGATCTTTACCGGAAATACTGACCCGCTGACTCAGTGCCGGAGTGCATATATGCAGTATAGCAGTCAATAGGAAAAAGGTAGTCAGCTTCATAACCAATAGCGTATTCCGCAGCAATAATGCCGCCTGATTTGAATTGAATAAATTGAATTCAGTTTCCGTTATTTCGGACCGGGTATAACCACGATCGTTGTATCGCCTTTGATCTCAAAATGCACATTACGGGTATCGGATAAAATATTGAGCAGTTCTTCAATCCGTTCCTTTCTTGATAGATGCCCGCTAAAACCAATACCGGCTATAGACCCACGGTACTCTACATGTACATTGTACCACCGGGCTACCTGGCGCATAATTGCAGTCATGTCGGTTTCATGAAAACTGAATTTTCCCAAACGCCAGGCTGTTACATCATCAAGATTCGGCTTTTCCATGCGTAGCACCCCCGATCGATGAACAAGGGCGGCCTGCTCACCGGCCCGCAATGTAAGCTCCTGTGCCCTACCCTGCCGGCTGGTATTGCTGGCCTTCACCATACCGTTAACAAGCGTTGTGCGAATGGCGTCTTCGTCGTTATATGCCATTACGTCGAACTCGGTGCCCACGACCTCAACTTTCATGGTTTGTGCCGTAACAAAAAATGGCTTTGCCCTGTCTTTAGCCACACTGAAATAAGCTTCCCCGGTAATAACCACTTCCCGTGTTTTACCTGTAAAGGACGTGGGGTAAGTAATGGAAGAAGCCGCATTCAGCCATACCTCACTGCCATCTGCCAGCGCCAGCCGGTATTGCACACCCCGGGGCGTGGTAACAGTGTTGTAGGTAACAGGCCCATTGCCACCGGCCGTGTATACGAGGCGGCCCTGCTGCTGTTCAACGTGGGCGGCGCCCTGCGTACCAAAGGAACGGGTCTGCAACGTGTCAAGCATCACCTGTTGACCGCTTGCCAGCGTGAGCACAGCTTTGTTAGTTCCAGACTGGATGCCTGCTGTTGATGGGGTATTGGGCTGAACCAGCCCACCTCGCCGGATAAAGAACCATGAGGCTACACCTATGAGCAACAACAACGAAGCGGCTACCGACCATCGCCGGATCATCGTCTTTACTTTTCTGACGGCGGGGGGAGATCGTTCGCCGAGTGCTTTGAATATAGCAGCCACCGCATTGTTTTCGTCATATTGCATCAAAGCTTCCAGCTCTGCAGTTAGTTGTTCCCTGTCATGCAGGAATTCAAAAAGTTTCTTATTGCCTTCGCTGCTGTTCAACCAGTCCTCCAGTTCCTGTTGTTCCACTGCCTGCAGCGGCTGCTTTTCTCGAATCTTATGAATGAGGCCAGCTATACGGACCGCCTGTTTATAAGGAAGCTCGTTTTCGTTTGATGATGACATAGAGTGATCAATGGTATATATATGAAACGCCGTCCACAACAGATAGACCCCCCTGGAATTAATATATTTTTATTTTCTATGCAAAGGTAATTTCAGCAGGCAAGGTTGATCACAGCCGGTAATCCCCCATCAGCACTACCGTGGTCAGCAGGCTCAGCAAAGGTTCACGGCGTTTTGCAAAACGGCCGCGCAGGGCAACAAGGGCTTTATACTTCTGTTTTTTGACGGCTTTAAGGTTCATGCCCAGGTGTGCTGCAATTTCACTAACCGTCATGCCTTCGCGATAACTGAGAATGAAGATCCGCTGCATTTTTACGGGCATGGCTTTAACGGCCTGGTAGATGAGCGCAACGGATTCGGCGCGGATGATTGCTGTTAATACGGGTTCTATAGATTCTTCTATAGCAGCAGCGGCTTGCTCGTGCCTGTTATCCAGGCGGCGGCGGTTCCTGATCATATCCAGGCAACCGTTGCGGGTAATGGCGTAGAGATACGCATTTAGCGCTTGCATGGAATCGAAAGATTTACGATACTTCCATAGTTTAATAAATGACTCCTGGGCTACATCTTTGGCGAGAGAGGCGTCGGGAAGGAATTTTTCCGCAAAGCGGCACAGTACAGGATAGTAGGATCGGATGAGTGTCTCGAGGGCGGCGGGATCTCCCACAGAGAACCGGGAGAGTATTTCTTCTTCAGGTAATGTAAACAGTTCGGCCACTGCAATATGGTTGTTGCCGCAATATAAATGAATTGCAGTGATATTCCTATACCGAAGTCGGAAGTCAGAAGTCAGAAGTCGGAAGTCTGAGGTCCGAGGTCTGAAATAAGAAGCAGGAATATATTATATCAATCCTCTATTGGTGTAGTCAGTATAACTTCCCTCTCTTCCAATAGTGGAATGATCTGTTCAACAGCCAGTTCTTTAAAGTAATTTGAATTAATATGTTCTTTCTGTGCTGCCTCGTCTGTATATCCTTCAAAAAAGAGGAGGGTATTTGCATCTTCGCGGCTTCGGTGTGCCTGATAGAACAGGTTGCCTTGTTCATTGGCCGATTTCGAACGTAGTTCTTTCAGCAATTTTAAAACGGTTTGCATATTACCTTCTTTCACTTTCCACCTGGCAAATACATGAATGGGCGTTGTTGTCATAGTTCGTGTTTTTTTATATTTAAAGCGTTTATTATTTGACCCTTGCTCTACATGTAAACGCCTGAACCTTTTCCTGTTCGGGAAAAGGTTCAGCTATTGTTCCCGTTAAGCTTAGGTTTCCAAAATAGCAATCACCTTTTCGGCTACTCCTTGTGCAGAAGCATAGATCATTTGCTAACCTGATTTACAGCATCCAAAATAACTGCTAACACATTTTTGGGGTGAGACAGCATGGCAACGTGGCTTGATTTAATAACGGTGGTTTTAGCCCTGGCTCTTTCAGCCATGAGGCGTTCCAGGTCTGGATGAATTGTTTTGTCTTCTGAAGCCACTATATACCATGATGGTTTTTGCTTCCATGCGGCGTTACTGCCTACGGCTGCAAAAACATTTTGAGAGGCCGGTTGTTGCACAGTAAAAACCATACCCTGCTCTTTTGCGGGAAGGTCATCGGCGAAAGCTTTTGTAACGCCATCTTTTGAAAGAGTAATAAATCCACCAGCAGATTGTAAATAAGACTGAAGTTGGGTAGGAGAAGCTTTTTCGGATAACGAAGGAATAGTTTCACCCTTATCAGGTGCAAAGGCTGCCACATATACCAATGCCTTTACATGCGGATTGTTGCCCGCTTCAGAAATTACAAAGCCTCCCCAGGAGTGGCCCACAAGTATTACATCACCACCGGCAGTTTCTATAGCTCTTTGGGTAGCAGCCACATCATCTTCAATTGAAGTAGTAGGGTTTTGTACGGCAATAACCTTATACCCTTGATCAAGCAAGTCTGCTATAACTTTGCTCCAACAAGACCCATCGGCCCATAGGCCATGGACCAAAATAATGGTGGGTTTTGCCGCTTCTTTCTCAGCTTTTGCTTGCTGCGAAAAGCCTGCAACAGGGATCAATGACAGGCTTATAAACACGAATACGACTGAAGCGATATGAGCTGATGATAATCTTTTTGGTTTCATGATTGTTGTTTTACTATTATTAATGTAGTTTTTTACCGGGAGCGTGGATGCCACAATGGAGCCTTACATTTTTACTGTGCCGTATAACCGCCATCGATGACCAGCTCGGAACCTGTTATATAGCTGGATTCATCACTTGCTAAAAACAGGACTCCACTGGCAATTTCTTTTGGTTCAGCACCTCTTCCCATTGGAGTTGCCTCAATAACGATCTTATTCAGTTTTTTGTCTTGTGCGTCTGTGAGAGGCGTTTTTACAAAACCGGGATGCACAGAATTGACACGAATTCCATTCTTTGCATAAGTAATTGCAGCATTTTTAGTCATCAGCGCCACTGCACCTTTAGCAGCATTATATGCAACTACATTTTCAGCACCTACTAATCCCCAAATTGAAGAAACGTTTATGATGGAGCCATACTTCTGTTTAAGCATTTGAGGAATTACATGCTTCATACCCAATAGAACACCCGTTTGATCCACGGCTATTAATTTGTTCCAATCTTCCAATTCTATTTCATGAATGGGAGTATAGTCAATAATACCCGCATTATTTACCAGTATATCAATTCGTCCGTGCGCCTTAAGTACCTGTTGTACACCCGCTTTCCAATCCTCCTCAAGGGAAACATCACAGTTAATGAATGATATTCCTTCTCCGTAATCTGCATCTTTCTTAATATCGAATGCATACACTACAGCTCCATGTTCTGCAAACTGTTTAGTAATGGCTAAACCAATCCCCTGGTTTGCACCTGTTATAATGGCGATTTTGTTTTTTAACTGTTTCATTTATATAAGATTTTTTAGTTTATATAAGCGTTATGTTTCAATCTCCGGTGCCGGTACATCGAAGCCATTCAACAGCATGGCGATCAAACAGTAGCCGCCAATGAGGTACATGAGCTCTCCTACCCCATTGCGCCCCAGCAACTGCAACGCACGTTTGTACGTGGAGGCCGGAACGATGCGCCCGGTAACCAACGCGCGGGCTACATCATGAGCAATGGCCTCTTCGTCGCTCAACTCCCCGGGACGTTCTGCAGCCGCCAGCGTAGCAACTGCAGCGGGCGAGAGACCAAAAGCGGATGCCATGATCTCGTGTGCGTAGAGCTCAAAGCGTGCGCCGAAGACTGCACCTACCGTTAAGATGGCCACCTCCCGCACCCTTTTGTCAAGGGATGCGTTGGAATCGAGGGACCGGAGGAATTCCAAAGCCGGAATTCCAAATTGAGGGAAGTGAAGCATTGCAGGGAAAGGACCGGTCAATGCACCCTGCGCATCAAGCATGGTAACCTGTCCCTGGCTCCGGGTAACGAGATTGGCAATTTCCTCGTGTACAAAACGAAGCTCGGGGCTGAGGGTTTTAGGATTTAAAGGAGGGAGTCGCATATCATCAATTGTTTTACATTTAATGCAATCCATTTACAAATTGTCCGTCAATCAGAATGAAGGCTACGCGGCATAACTTACCTGACCGGTTTGCCCAGGCATGATTCGTTCCGCGCTGGATAACGATGTCGCCGGTCTGAATCGTTGTCTCTGCGCGATCGAGGATCAATGTTAGTTCGCCTTCCAACACAATCCCATAATCGATGGTTTGCGTGCGGTGCATCAGAGGATGTGGGGCACCCGCTTCGGACTTCGATGCTTCACCGCCCATGGATCTGAAATGTGCTTGTGCCTCGGCATTAGTAAGCTTGCGAATTGCAGAACCTTCGGGCGGGAAATCAATGACCCGGATCCGCGTTCCTCCCCTGGGAGGAGGCATCACCAGACCACCTTCTTCGGGCTCACCTGCCTGTTGGTCAATGAGCACGGGTGTTTCTCTTGTATTCCATACCTCAATGAAAGTGGGGCCACCGGGCCCTCCCACCAGTTGCGTACGCACAGGTGGTGCATCGGATATAATGATGGCTTTACCATCCGCATCGTGACCTGTCACAATGCGTCTGAATGTTTTTGGTTTCTGTTCCATGTTATAATTATTTTGATACTTTTTGTTTCCGGAAAACAAATACGCCCAGGTAGTGGAACAGCACACCTATTCCCCATGCCGGTGTAGACCACAGCGGCCATGGATAGGTTCTGTCGGTCAAATACCATACGAGCCAGGTTGCCGGAGTAGCGAGCAGGAAAACGAGCAGGTGAATTCTAAACCCCTTTCGCGGGTTTATTTGTACTGGTGCATCCCAGTTAGTTTGATGTCCCATAAATTTAGTTTGATGATGTAATGGTGATATTACCTGCTGATAGAAGCAGGTAATTACATCTCAAATCTCCAACTGATCGTTTGATTTATAAAATCACTATACTTATAGGTGATATTAAAAAACTGATAGTTCTATTGCTCTCCTATTTTTCTTATTTTGGGGAAACCATGCAACAATACATAACAGGATTGATGTCTTAATTCAAAACCTCAAACGAACATGACAAACCCTTATTTAAAATTCTTTTTGACAATTTCGGTGAGTGTATGTTTAACACTGGTTGCACGGACACAAATTAAAAAGAATGACATATTAATAAATTTCGGGGCATATTCAGGCTATGGGTATCCTAGCGGACTTGGACGTATAGATACAGAAAATAGTGGTATACCAACCTTGAATTTGAATGGTGAATATTCATTGAGCAAATACTTTAGTGCAGGTCTTTATAGTGCTTATACCTATAGCTATTTTAAATATGACCCTCTAACAGGTAGTGGTTATAAAAACGTTTGGAAAGGTTGGGACATTGGAATAAAAAGTACAATACATGTAAGCCATTTCCTTATAAAAGATAATAATGCTTACTTGTATTTGACAGCATTTTCAGGCTATTCGACTTTCGCCCTTGTCGTAGACAAAAATAACATTTATCGGGATAGTATAAATTACAAAGTTGATGATTTTAGCATAGGTGGCATTTTGGGTTTTCGATATTTAATAACCAGGCAGTTTGGATTTTATGTGGAATCCGGGATATCAAGAAAGTTTTTTGTCGGTGGCGGTTTATCTTTTGCTTTCCATTCAAAAAAATAGTTGACGTACACTCAGATCAATCCCGTCTCTTTAGCCCGGTTGATCAACGTTACAATATTGTTCACTTGGAATTTGTGCAGCAGGGTGGCGCGATGCGTTTTAACGGTGAGCGGACTGATAAACAATGCTTCTGCAATGGCGGCTGATTTTTGTCCTTCTGCCAGCAACTGCAATATCTGTTTTTCTCTTTTGGTGAGCTCCGGTACGGGCTGCAATGTGTTTAGGTCGGGCTGCTGCATGATCTCTTTCACTTCCTGGCTCATGGCTGTTTTGCCTTCCAGCACGGCATTCAGTGCATCAAGCAGTTCTTTGGCTGAAACATTTTTAAGCAGGTAGCCTTTAGCTCCATTCCTGAACATCTGTGAAATGATGCTTCGCTCATTCAGATTGCTGAGTGCAACAATGATGGTATGCGGGTAATGCTCTGTGATCTCCTTACAGAAATGAACGCCATTGCCATCCGGCAATGTGATATCCAGCAATACAATGTCTACCCTATGCTGTTGCAGGAAGTTCATAAACGCCAGGCCTTCCGTGAAACAACCGGCAATTTCATACAGCGGGTCATTCTCCAGCAGCGACCTGAATCCCTGGATCACGATGGGGTGATCATCTACAATAGCAATACTGATCTTATGATTGTTGGGCAACATGTAGCTCGATATTTATAATGGTTCCTTCCCGTGATGATTCAATAGTCAGATTCCCGTTGAAATAGTGCACCCGGTTACGAATATTTTTCAAACCGATCCCTTCCGAATGATGATTGCTGGCATTAAAGCCTTTGCCATTGTCTTCAACTGTGATGAAGAAACTATCTTCTTCCTGGCTGCATTGCAGTAGCAGAACAGAAGCTTCTGCATGATTCACTGCATTATTGATGATCTCCTGTATCATGCGGTAGATCATGGTTTGCGTGGTAAGCGGCAATGCCGGATCGATATTATACGCATTGTACACCAACCGCAGTTGCGGACTCATCACAGAGCTGCACAGGTCTTTGAGCGCATCCTGTAATCCCAGTGTGAGCAGGGCTTCCGGCATCATATTGCGGGAGATCCAGCGAAGTTCCCGAATAGAAACATCAAGCTGATCTGTTATCTGTTGCAGGCTCAGTTCCTGCTGTGCGCTTTCGGCAGTAATGCGCGAAAGTCCCAGTTTGATGGCAGACAAACGGCAACCAAGTCCATCGTGCAGGTCGCGCGCCAATCGCCTGCGCTCCTGCTCCTGCCCTTCCATCAGGGCCGTATAATTCGACAATTGTTTTTCTTTTTCTATTTTTTCCAGTTCGGCTTGATACTCTGCTTCCCGCTTTGCGGCCATTTTCTTGCGGTGCTGCAATCGCATGATGGCGAGCGTGGCAACAAGGCTCAATACGGCAATTAGCGCCAGCAACAGCAGCAGCTGGAACTTCCGGTCCCTGGCACTGATCTTTTTCTCATGTTCCAGGTTCAGGATCTGTTTTTCTTTCTCTGCCGTTCTGAAACGGGCTTCCAGCGCAGCGATCTCTGTTTTTGTCTGCTTTGCATAGATGGAATCCGATATAAGCGTATACTGCATCAACCAACGGTAAGCTGCTTCTGTATTGCCGGATTGTTTCTCCATTGCTGCCAGATCGAACAACAATTGTTTTTTGTTTTTTGACAGCGGAAAACTGACTTCCATGGCCAGCCCTTGCAACAACATATTTTTAGCCGCTGTATAATTCTTCTCTTGTTTGTATACATTGAACTGCTCATACAACAAGGAACGCTTCTCAAATACATCGTTCATTTGCTCAGCCAGTGCCAGTCCACGCTCCAGGCTCTGATGCGCCAGTGTAAAGGAGTTGGTGTATCTGTAGTAAGATCCCTCAACGGAATAATACAGCGGCCAGTACCAGGAGTCAGGATTCGGTTCCAGGATCTTTTTTGCTTTTTTCAGAAAAGGAAGGGCCTGTTCAGGTTGACCGCCCAGGATAGTTGCCCGGGCACTCAATACATACGCATCAGCCAAATCTGCATATACCCTATTACCTGCTTCCATGATGGCGATGGCGCGGGAGAAATATGGAAGGGCCCGCTCATATTCATTCATATTAAGCAGTACCAGCCCGATATTGTGATAGTTCAGCGCCACTCTTGTGCTATCTCCGGCCTGTTGTGCCAACGGCAATGCTTTATTGATAAGAATGTCGAGATACCCACGCGCATTGTCGCGCCGTTGCTCAATGGCGCCATAATTATTCCACGCCCTTGACCGGTAGATCAACGCTTCCTTTTGCTGGAATGGGCGTAATCCTTTTTCCGCATACAAATACGCCTGCTGACTGCGGTCGGCATCAAACTCAAAGTACACGCCGGCCAAATAGAAATGCGCGATCGCAGACAGATACGCATCAGCTGCGCTCAACCCGATGCTTTTCCTGGCATAGTTCAGGGCTTTGGATGTATCCCTGGTGCTGTAAAAATCAGAAAGCCCGAAAAGCGCATCCAGTTTGTCTTTCAGCGTAGTTGATTTGTCCAGCACCCGCTGCAGGCTGTCGGGAAATTTCCGGTCGTCTACCACATGTTGCGCTCCTGCATGTATGCACATGCACAGTTGCAGCATTAATAAAAAGATTTTCCTGCTCCTGGTTGTTGATAACTTGTTCAATAGACAAATATTTGAACGGAGTTCTAAAAATAGGGATAAAACGAATTTCCCAAAGCATATTCCAATATCAACCATGAAAATTACTCCTTTGGGAGTATTGTCCTGTAATGCGCCCGGGCTGACTTTTGTGGAAACAATTTGCAATTCTCCATTAATCATTTTACCAACATGAAAAAGCATTTATACTGGTTGGCCATGGTATTGTTAGTTTCAGCCTGCTCCAAAAACAAGGATGCCGATGCTGCCGGAGATGATCCCGGAATACCAGGCGCAGGTAACACCCAACTGGGAGCAGGTATGATCTATTACGACTGGGCTACGGAAGGTGTACAGAAAGT
>DASUVL010001223.1:0-8583 GCA_036379015.1 Niastella sp. | reverse complement strand
ACCATGGCTCCCGCTCCCGTTGAAATAACAACAAATACGCTGACTGAAGAAGAAAAAAGCGCCGGATGGCAATTGCTGTTTGATGGCGCTTCGAAAAGCAATTTTCACGTTTTTAACAAGAAAACCGATGGTTCGGCCTGGCAGGTGGCCGATGGGGCTTTACATCTTGATACAACTACCAGGGATAAGGGTAAAATAGTAGGTGGCGGCGACTTGCTCACCAATGAAGAATATGACAATTTCGATCTGAAGATAGATTGGAAAATTGATCCGGGTGGCAATAGCGGTATTATGTTCTATGTGCAGGAAGGGTCTTCATTCGGTGAAACCTATCACACAGGTCCTGAAATGCAGGTGCTGGATAATGCAGCGCATCCCGATGCTAAAATTGTTAAGCACCGCGCCGGCGACCTGTATGATCTTATTACCAGTTCACCTGAAACAGTAAAACCCGTCGGTGAATGGAACCAGGTAGAAGTGATCTCAAATAAAGGCGCCCTAGAATTTCATTTAAATGGCACTAAAATATTGGCCACTACTATGTGGGACGATGCCTGGAAAAAAATGATCGCCGACAGCAAATTCAAAAAATGGTCCGGCTTTGGAACGTATAAAAAAGGAAGGATTGCCTTACAGGATCATGGCAACTCCGTTTGGTACCGCAATATCAAGATCAAAAAATTATAACTGGTTAGGTTTAACCGTGTCACGGTTTGAAACCGTGGCACGGTTAATATTTTGCTACACCTTCGGAAGTTTATATCCATTATTATACTCCTTCATCAGGTACTGGCTATTAATGTTCTCATCAGTGAATTTCCCTTTTTCTTTATCCCATACCAGGCGCTGACCTGATCTGAAAGAAATATTCCCCATTTGTGCTACGGTAGCTACATGCGCCCCGGCTTGGATGGAGCAATTCAGTTCCTCCATTTTTCTTGACTTCACTACATCAATAAAATTTACCCAGTGATTATTAAGACCATTATCTGAAGGTTTAACAAACGCCTTGCTTGCCTTATTGGTGCTTTGCGGTTCTTCCAGCACTTCCCAGCCGCCGCGATGAAGAACCAGCGTACCATTGTTGCCAATAAAGGCAATGCCGTGATTTCTGCCGTATGATCCGTTATCGATACCCATGGCAGAATCCCATACCAGGTTGAATTTATCAAACTCGTATAACGTAGTTAATGTATCGGGGGTCTCCTGGCTCAGATCGGGATAAGCAAACTTTCCGCCCAGGGCTGCTATTGATTTGGGCACATCGGCATTCATTCCCAGCAAAGCATAATCAAGTAAATGCACACCCCAGTCGGTCATTAAGCCGCCCGCATAATCCCAAAACCATCTGAAATTAAAATGAAAACGACTCGCATTGAATGCCCGTTTGGGAGCAGGCCCCAGCCAGGCGGTATAGTCAACGCCGGCAGGCGGGTTACTGTCAGGCACAACCGGCTGCGGACGCATCCAGCCCTGGTAGCACCAAACCTTCACCGTTCTGATCATCCCCAGCTTTCCGCTTTGTACATAGTTAACAGCATCTTTAAAGTGTTGCTGGCTGCGTTGCCACTGTCCGGCCTGAACCACTTTCTTGTACCGTTGCTGCGCAGCTACCATAGTGCGGCATTCCACAATAGAATTACCGATCGGCTTTTCAACAAAAACATCTTTACCCGCTTCACAGGCATGTATCATTTGTAATGCATGCCAGTGGTCGGGCGTGCCTACAATAACAATGTCAATATCTTTATCATCCAGCAGCTTACGGTAATCGCTATATGTTTTTACTTTTGATGAGTCGATATTCATTTTTGCCAACTCACCCATTCTTTTATCCAGTACATTCTTATCTACATCGCACAAGCCCGCCACACTTACACCCGGCACTTTCAAAGCGGCTGTTACATTGGCCCAACCCATGCCATTTATACCAATGGCCCCCACACGTAGCTGGTCGGAAGGAGCTATGCGGTTTTTAAAAATCGCAAACGTTTTATTATCTAATGATGACAATACTGTTCCCCCGGCAAGCAATGTGCCTGCCTGTTGCAAGAACCTCCGGCGATGTATCATATAAATTGATATTAAGTATTATAATAGGATAAACGGTTTACTTAACGATATTCTTTTTCAGATAGGCAATACTTTTGGCAGTACTTGCCAAAGGCTCACCGGGACACGTATCCTGCTCTACAAAGAAATACTTCATGCCACTTTGTTTAGCGTATGTAAATATCTTTTTATAGTTGATGACTCCGCTGCCTACTTCGGTAAAAAACTTTTTTGGGGTATTGTCCATATCTTTTACATGCCACATAGCAAAGCGGCCAGGGTACTTGGCAAACAATGCCAGCGGATCTTTACCCGCTTTTGAAACCCAATAGATATCCAATTCAAAAAATACCAGCTTGGGATCTGTCCCTTTTAAAAGGATATCCAGGCCGGTTTTGCCATCAACCGGAGCAAATTCAAAATCGTGGTTATGATAAGCGAGCTTTATGCCTGTTTGCTTACAAATTTCTCCCGCCTTGTTAAGAGCGGCCGCAATCTTTTTATAGTTATCAGGTGGAGTGCGGTATTGCTCCTCCAGCCAGGGAATAACAATAAATTCCTGGCCAATCGATTTGGCATCAGCTACTGCCGGTTTCCATTTTTCTTCCCAGCCGCTTTGCAGGAAAATACTGGCGGGAAAAGTGTGACCGCTTGGTGTAGATAATCCATTTGATTTAAGGGTTGACAACAACTCAGTGGCGCTCATACCAAACCATTTACCGTCGCCATAACCATAGGTTTCAACGGTTTTATATCCTTGCGCGGCTACTTTTGCTAAAGTGCCTTTCGCATCTTTACCCATTTCATTGCGGAGTGTATAAAGCTGGAGACCAATTTTTTTAGGTTCAGCGAACCATTCTTCTTTACTGATAAAAAAACCAGCGGTAAGCAGGGATGATTGCCTAAGGAAATCCCGACGTGTAGACATAGCAAATCGTTTTAGGGAATTGAAATTACTTAAAAATCAAGTACAATAATTTCCTAACCCTTCAGATAAGCAATCAATGCAAAAAAAGTATCAACCCGTAGCGGAATTAGAGATATCCTGGTGTTGACATTAAAAGAAATGATGTTTTATTGGGACACCGTTACCGGTTATCGGTTGTAAGTTTCAGAACTTCCCCATGAATCGGGTTCGCCTGTTACAGGGGTTCTCTTTTTTACGTTTGCTCCGCCTCAATGAGTCGGGGGTTTCACAAATTTGGTGCGAGCAGCAGTATCGTGAACCTGTTTTCCATTAGCAAATTAGCACATTGTTCAATCCGCCTCTTCCATCTGGTACAAAAGCTCTTTTAGCTTTTGAATATGCTGACCATACATTTTGTTTATGAGCCAGCGGTTGAGGAAATAGCTGCCTACGGTTACCACCACACCCATGGAAACAAATAAAATAAAAAAGCGATGATTACTGATGTTGGAGGCGATGGGCATTTGCCCCATAGAAGTTTGAGCCCCATCAAATGGACCATTACCCAATGCAGGCTGTACCTCCGGAGCATTAAATAAAGTAATAACACCAGCGGCAAAATAGGCCAGCGGCGTAAGTATGGTGCCGGCAATAAAATAAAAGCGAACGTATTTTTCCAGCGTAACCAGCTGTGTTTTTAAATTTGATTTTACTTCACAAGACACACACTGCATTTGTTTCAGCAGCTTATTTTTACGATAGTAATAGAATAGAAAAGCGCCGCCTACCAATGCAAGCAATACAGCCAGCTCGGGGTAGAGCCCCTGATACATGACAATATACCAAATGGTAAAAGAATATATGATCAGAACGGCAGCCAGCTCGCGGTTTAGGTTGCGTTTCAATTTGGCAATGGTACCTTGCGACCGTTTTTGTAACATGGACAAAACAGGCACTTCCCGGCCTGGTTGAAGATCTACTTCATCCAGATTTTTCCAAATATCTTTCAGGCTATCTAACTCCATGTTCTACAGATTTTGTGAGTTTACGTAATTTTTCTTTGATCCGGTTCATTTTCACGCGCAGGTTATTCTGATTGATCCCCAAAATATCTTCCATTTCTTCGTAACTCTTGTCTTCAAGGTACAGCATTACAATAGCCCGTTCTATTTCAGTAAGATGGTTAATAGCTTTATACAGTTGCTGCAACCGTTCTTCTTTTTCGTTACTGTATTGTATGTCCTGAATTTCCGTTGGTAATAATTCGGGTTCTACGCTTTTAATGTGCTTCTTTTGTTTACGCAGGTCAGAAATAGCGGTATTGAGTGCAATACGGTATAGCCAGGTGCTGAATTTTGAATCGCCCCTGAACCGTGGATACGCGCCCCATAATTGTATTACGATCTCCTGGAATAGATCCTGTTTATCGTAATCAGACGTGCAATATAAATTGCACACCTTATACAACATAGCGCGGTGTTGGTGCACCAATGCCACAAACTCATCCTGGTTAGGTTTTGCCTGCAATTGGGTTGGTTTTAGCGAAAAGATACCAAATTGGTCGTCGAATTGCCTAAAAAATTACAGGTAAAAGGCCATAATTCTAATAACGAAATGTGAAAACCAGCATCTACCGGCTTTTTAGGGTCTATTTACATCTTTTTGGCTCCAACCAAGCTGAAATTTATACTCAAACACATGATTGTCAGCCGCCTTATCAACTTTTCAACCCTGTCAACTTTTCAACTTTGCCCCCCTATCTTCGCGTTTATGAAAAAAATTTATCATCTGGCAAATTGCACCACCTGCCAGGCCATAATTAAAGAGACCGGCATTGATAAAAAAGGCTTCGAAATGCAGGATATTAAAACTGAAAGTATAAGTGCTGCCCAGCTCGATGAAATGAAAAGCAAAACCGGCAGCTACGAATCACTGTTTAGCCGCCGCGCTATGAAGTACAAGGAAATGGGTCTGAAAGATAAACCCCTCACAGAAAAAGATTATCGTCAACTGATTTTGGATGAATACACTTTTTTGAAGAGACCGGTAATTTTTATAAATGACTCAATTTTTGTAGGCAGTGAGAAGAAAACCGTTGAGGCGTTAAAGAACGCTTTATGATGACCCGTTTTTCAAAAGAGACATCCGCAGTCTTTCAAAATTAATAACGTTCACTTTAACCACGCCTGGTTTACCTGTATAGTCAGTTGCGGAGCTGTATATATAATGTTCGGGGCTACTTACAATGCCATCGCGAACCGGGTTTTCATGAATGTATAAAACTCTTTCCTGTAATTTATAAACCTGTTTAAAATCGATATAGGCAGGATTGGTACAGGTTTGCCACAATTGAAATTTTTCAATTTTCTTAAGGCTCAGGCTACAGTTTTCAAACCGCTGTAACATCCAGGACCTGCGCAGGTCGGGTTCAATATCAATGGCCTCCAGGATCTTGGTAGTAGTATATCTTTTAAACTCCTTTTCAATCATGGCCAGTCCCGATCCATCATGAGCCCTGGCCAGCATATGTAGATGATTCGTCATTAAACACCAGGCATATACCGTGAACTTTTTTGATTCAACACAATAATTTAATGCATCAACAATGATTTGCTTATAGGTTTGTCTTATAAACACATCAATCCAATCTACCACATTAAAAGTCAAATAAGTACAATCCTGTTGTTTATGACCCTGGTTTTTATTTTTATCAATCATAGGAGCATTGATTTATCAATTATCATTAATAAATGCATACGTTGGGTTAATACTAAAACCGTGCTGTTGAATTGGTTTCCGGGCGCGGAAAAACGTACAATCAGGCTAATGAATTATAGCAGCGACAAGGGAATGTAATATACAAAATGTTGGTTATAAAAACACCTCATGTTAATACCGGTTATAGAATAATAACGGTTAATTAATACTTTTTTATGTTCCCCCATGCTTTAACGATATCGCTTTTTTAAAAGTTATAACAGGCGTTTATACAGGGCATAAAGATGTACACCTCGCCAGAAGATATTACCGGCTGGTAACGTTATATGCTTACAAGGGTATACGGAATTAATAGGAATTACTATTGCCAGGGTGCCAGCTTAACCCGTTGTTGCGGATGGGCGCTGCTATAAACATAATGATGGGGATCATCTACGAGCCTGGTTGTAACTGGTAAGTTTACTACTTCGGTTACGTGCTGGGCAAACAATTCAGTGCTGTCTAAAACAACTGGGTGATTACCAAATTGCCAAAAGTGATGTTCCGCATCATGCTGATACCGGTTACTGTAATAAGTAAACAATCGCATCATCCATTCTTTTCTTTTTTCATCCGGATTTTCTGCAATTGTTTTCAGAATTTGTTTAGCAGTTCCATTTTTAAATTCTCTTAAAATAGTAGAGATGTGCTTTTTCTTTGAAGAGGCAATAATAGTAATGTAGCTGGGCATTAACACGTATTCATACACATGTAGGTTTTTGTTTTCAATACAATAGTTTAGGTTGTCAATTAGAATTTCGCAATAAGCGTGACAGGTAAATACATCTATCCAGCCAGACACGCTTAATGTTACGTAATAAGAGCCGAAGGGTGGGGGTTTTTCGTACATTCATATAAGGTAGTAAAGTTTTGGCATTCAAACAATCCTGTACCAGGTCTTTATAACGAATACCATTTATTTTGATACCGATCAACTATTACCTGCTACAATTCAATGACTTACCCCATAAAAAACCGTTATTTCACCCTCCCGGCTACCATATAAGTGGCAACACTTATCAAGTGCTTACGCGTGGGATTTACATCATGTACTTGTCAAGCCGGTATGTATTTCGTCGACCAAAACATTTAATGGGTGTTTTTGCTTTTAGTCTACGGTTAATCACTTTCTATCATACGCTGCGCTAATAACAGCCACTTTACAAATTACCTGGCTATCTTATAAAATAGCTTTACGGTGTTTTCAAATTCTTTACAGTAAAGCTATAGTCATGAAAAAAAACAGGTTAGTTACAATGACCCTTGGCCTTATGTTACAGGCCGCAGTCTTTGCACAAGACAATCCCCGGGTGTCTCCAGACTGGGTATCGGGAAAAGGATGGTGGGTAATTGAAAGTAATATTCATACCCCTAAACAGCACATCTTTTATTTTTATAACAATGATGGGGTGCTGGTTTATAAAGAAAAAATTGAAGGTCTGCGCATCAACGCTTCCAAAAGAAATACGCGGCTGCAGTTAAAACAGGTACTGGAAACCTCGGTACTGGCCTGGGAAAAACAGCACCAGCTTAAGGAAAATGAGGCATTGGTGGTTAATAGCCTGAGGAAGAAATAGAACCCGTTATGAAGCAGGAGGTATGACGTAAGAAAAACCTGTTATTCCCAGCCGTACTTCTCTATCTTACTTCCTACCTCTTACTTCCGACCTCCGACTTCTTACCTCCGACTTCAGACTTCGGACTTCCGACATCCCCCTCCATTCATCCGCTCTTAACTTCTTTTGTCGACGAAAAATTGATGTACAGCGATATTAACATGCAATGATGCCCATTAAAGCAAAACGAAATGTAATTTTAACATATGCAGCCCACCGAAAAATATCCCTTTATATTTTCCGATGAACCTAGGTACCGCATCAGGCGGCATCTGGCTTTTTGGGTGTTCTGGTGGCTATTCCAGGCTGTACTTTATTCTGTAATCGGCTTTTCGGGCAAAATAAGTTATGGCCTACATCTGTTAGACTCAACGCTTGAGTCGCTGACCTATTTGATAGCTCATATTTCTTTAGCGTATGCCCTGATGTATTTTGTAATTCCAAGGTTTCTGCTCAAACAAAAATATCTGCTTACTGCTATCTGGGTAGCAATATGCTTTTTAGGGGTCGCACTTATTTCCGCCACTTTATCGGCTACCATAATACCTGAAATTCAAGAATGGGTCTTGCACGAAAATTTTGGCAACTATTTGCGGTTGCGGGCAACTACCCGGGTCCATCTGTCCCTGATGGCTGGCTTGCGTGGTGGCATTACGATCGGCGGTATTGCTGCTTCTATTAAATTAATGAAGCACTGGTATGTAAAAGAACAGCGCAATCTGCAATTACAAAAAGAAAATGCCGAAGCGCAGCTACAGTTGTTGAAAGCCCAGGTGCATCCGCATTTTTTATTCAATACGCTTAATAACATCTACTCACATACGCAAAATACAGCGCCCGTAGCTTCGCAGCTGGTTATGGGTTTGTCAGACATGTTGCGGTTTATGCTGTATGAATGCAACCAGCAGCAGGTTCCTTTATCGAAAGAATTAAAATTGATCCAGGATTATATTACGCTGGAACAAATACGTTACGACAATCAGCTGGATGTTCATATAGGCCTGCCAGTCGAAACCGAAAACTTAGGCATAGCCCCTTTGTTATTGCTACCTCTTGTTGAAAATTGTTTTAAACATGGGACCAGCCACATGCTAGAGCAGCCCTGGTTGAGCCTGCAGGTAACGATTGAAAAAAGCAGGATGCATCTAAAACTCATGAATGGTAAAGTCAATGAGATAACTAAAAACAATCATAAAGGCATCGGCATTTTAAATGTGCGCAAACGCCTGTCATTATTATACCCGGGCAAGC
>DASUVL010001222.1:0-12810 GCA_036379015.1 Niastella sp. | reverse complement strand
CTCAAGCGGCTCATCACCTAAAGAATGCAGTATTTTTTGCGCAGGCGGAACAATCGTATTGTTATTGCTCCTGGTAGCATCCAGGTACAATACCAGTTGAGGAATGGAACTAACATAACCAATCAGCAGCGTTATTCCAATTATTATTAAGTACCTGCCGGTCTTATACCAGGCTGAGCGGGATTCCATACCCGATTTCAGTTTGTAGATGCTCAACGACAGGAACATGTAAATGATCACCGTGAAATAGATGAGGTCCTTACTGGTGATGAGCCCCTGCATCATTTTACCCGAGCGGCCTGAGAGGGAGAGAAAATAAGTGAGGTTTCGTACAATGGGAATGTCCTGCCACAATGATCCCACAGAGTGCAAGGCCCATATGGTCACAAAGGTACATACAGCCGCCACTACCTGGTAGTTGGTAAGGCTCGACATAAATATGCCGATGGCCGCATACGCACAAAGCACTAAAAAAAGACCCAGCAAGCTGGCAAGCAGCAGTCCCGTATCGGGGAACGGAATAAAACAATACGTGATCAGGATATATACCGTAACCAGCAGGGTCAATAAAAGATTAAGGATCATGATCGACAGGAACTTGCCCAGCACAATGCCACTTACTTTTATTGGAGAGGAATACAACAGGCGTATGGTACCGCTACTCATTTCCCGGCTGATCAGTCCCATAGTTAACAAGGGAAGATACAGATAGAGGTTCTGCACTACTGTGTTAAAAACGCCCCGGCCAAAAAAAATGGAATTGGTCAATGAAAAACTCAACTTAGCGCCAGAGTCTTGCATTCTTGCAATAGGGTCCAGTTGTCCAAAATAAGCCACCCCTGCCTGTATAAAAAAGATAATAAGCAGAAACCAGGCGATGGGCGAATAGAACAACGTCTTCAATTCGGCCTTTGCAACTTGAAAAACTGTTTTCATCAAATATTAGATTACTGTGAATGTTATGACTTTACAGATTGGGACAATTGTTTAAATACTTCTTCCAGCGAACTCTTTTCCATATTGATCTCCCGCAGCTCCCACCCGTTGTGTACGCTGGCAGTTACAATGCGCCCGGTAACTTCCTGGTCGCCGTTGAAATAGATCCTTACCTGGCGCTCTGTCAGCTGTTCCGTTTTCGTTACGCCTTCAATTTGCAGCAGGGTTGCTTCAGCCGGCATTTGAGCGAATTGCACCATGAGGCTGTGCGGTTCTATATAATTATTGAAAGCATCCATGGTGTCGGCAAATACGATCCGCCCGTTTTCGATCATCTGGATCTCCCGGCACAGGTACTGTACTTCGGTAAGAACGTGCGATGAAAAAATAACCAGTCTTTCCCTGGCAATTTCTTTTATGAGCGACCTCACTTCGATGATCTGGTTAGGATCGAGCCCATTGGTAGGTTCATCCAATACAACGATAGCCGGACGGTGTACGATGGACTGGGCTATGCCAACCCGTTGGCGATAACCACCGGACAAATTTTTTATGAGGCGGCTGCTGAAATGAGCAATACCGCATCGTTCTTTCACTTCATCCACCGCTTTCTTTCTTTGGTGTTGAGGGATCTGGCGCAGGCCGGCGCAATAGAAAAGGTATTCGTCAACCGTGAGGTCCATATACAGGGGCGCCTGTTGTGGCAAAAAGCCGATCTGCATTTTCGCTTCCACAGGGTCCTTGCGCGGGTTGATGCCCTTTATGAAAACATTTCCTTCGGTTTGGTTCAGCACGCCACACAGGATATTCATGGTCGTTGACTTTCCGGCGCCATTGGAACCGAGCAGCCCCACAATGCCATTGTCGGCAATGTCGATATTAATATTTCTAATGGCCCAGTTTCCCGAATACCTGTGCGATAAATTTTCAAGTTTGATAATGCTATTATTCATTTCTTATTATTTCATCAACCAATAGAATGCCTGCGATGCCGGAAATACCGGCACCACAGGACGTGTATGTGGAATAAAAGATCAGGGATTCTGCTGCATTTCCGGATTCTGTGCAATCAACAGATTGGCCAGTGGAAATACGTATCCGTTGCTGCTAGGCTCAAGGGTATATGTTATATTATAAAATTTCCGGGTAAAAGTTTTGGCGAACCGGGTATCCTTGTTTAAACGCCGCTGATCGAACCAGCGCAATCCCGATCCGAAAAACTCGCGCCTTCTTTCATCAATCACGAGCTGTAATGCATCATCGGCATTGGCTGCCGTAAGCGCCACATAATCTACCGGTTTGAAACGGCGTTTGCGCAAGGTATTGAGCATATCAACGGCTTCGTCTTTCTTACCGGCGCGGGCCAGGCATTCTGCTTTTATGAGCCAGGTTTCGTTTATGGTTAAACCCACGACCGGTTTATCCCCGGTACCCGAGATCTTTTCCCTAGACCAGTACCCCGAGCCACTGAATGCGGGGTTGAAATTATTGCCTGGCTTTACAAAGAGTACATAGCGAAGGTCTTTTGTGCCCAACAGGTCGAGCAGCGGTTGGCTTAACTGCTGTACATTAGGCATTTGCCTGGGCACTTTACGGAATAATACCTGTTTGTCGGTGAACTGTGTTGGAAAGATATTGGGTGTAGTAGCCACAGATAAATTATAATCATAGAGATCGCTCGAGAGCGCCAGGGCGCTGTCGGCAAAAGCAGCTGCTGCCGTAAAATCGCGCATGTTCAGGTACACTTTCGATAACAAAGCATAGGCAGCTGCTTTATTGGGTTTAAAATTATTATCCTGCGTTACAGGCAGTAAAGGCAACGCCTGCCTGATATCACTCAGCACCTGTTCATATACCTGTTTAACAGAAGGCCTGGTGAGGTCAACGAACAATTCGGGTTTCAGCATTAAAGGTACTCCGGGATCATTGTCAGCGGTAGCGGCATCATATTGTTTGCTATACAAATTAACCAGCAGGAAATAATTGAATGCCCGGTGCAGCAGGGCTTCGCTCAGTATAACATTCTTCATTGTAATATCACCTCCTTTACTATCCATGACCCCGTTGATCACTACATTATAAACATACATGGTGTTATAATAATTAGCCCAGTCATTATCGGCTTGCTGATCAATATAGAACGGCTTACTCCAGGTATACATGGCTATTTGAATAGTGCTGGTGATCCTGGCCTGTAAAACAGGATCGATCAGATCCAGGTCATCGCAACTGAGGATCGGCGCCAGACCGGAACCATTCTCCTGGTCGTTGCGGTTATTCATCAACGCCCGGTAATCGTCGGTATACACCAATACCCGCTGTCCTTGTACAGGCACCTCCTCAACATACTTGCGGCAGGATGCCAGTGCTGACAAAAGAAGGAATATGAAGCTGATTTTATAGAAATTCATATACTTGCTGTTGATGGGTTAAAAATTCAGGGACAATCTGAAGGAATAGGAAGTGAGCGGCGGTAGCTGGTAATTCACCCCTGTTGTATACAAATAATCCGGATCCAGCTTTTCTTTATTGGCGGCCCATATCATGCCCAGGTTGCGTGCCACTGCAGAAATGGCCAGATTCTTAACCCCGGTTTTTACCAACCATTTCCCAGGGATATTATAAGAAAGCATTACCTGCTGCAATTTGATATTGCTGCGGCTCCTGATCAAATAACTTGATTCGGTATAGCGGGCCAGGCTGGTAAAGTAAACTGTATTGGGACCAAATTCCAGTCCGGGTACATTGGTGAACGCTTCATCGCCCGGTTTTCTCCAACGCTCTGCCAGGTCACCACTTCTGCCCACATACAAATTATTGGTATAACCCACATCACTGATAGAGGGTTTGCGGAACACACCGCCCAGCGCATACAGCAATTGTACATTCAGTTCAAAACTCTTGTATTGTACCCCATTGCTGAAGCTGCCAAACCAGGGCGACGTGCTGCGACCCGAATACACCCGGATGTTCTCAAAAGGAGTATTATCATTTACAGTATATACTTTACCTTTTATATTAGGATCGTTGATCAGCGATTGGCCGGTGCTGTCGAGGCCGGCCCATGAATAGGAAAATAAATAATCGGATGGATAACCGTTATACAGGTATTCAGGAGCAAAAGAAGTGGTAGGTTTATCGAAACGTGCATCCTTAATTTTGTTCGTATTAAAGGACACGTTGAGCGTGCTGGTCCACTTCCAGTTCTTTTTCAAAACAGGTACTACACTGATGCCAATATCAATGCCATGCCCGTCGAGGTTAGCCGTATTGAAACTGGAAGTACTGAACCCATAGGTACTATTGATGGGTAATTGCCAGATGATATCGGTAGTACGTTTTCTATAATATTCCAGCGAACCATATACCCGGTTTTTGAAAAGGGAAAAATCGAGGCCGTAATTGATCATGCGTGTTTTTTCCCAGGCCAGGTTGTCAATGGCCGGCGTAGCTATAACCCCATACGGATAGTTGCTTAAATAGTCGTTACCCAGTATATTGATAACGGTAACCGGTGCATATCCCTGTGGCGCATTACCACTGAAACCATAGGTGAAACGGGCCGACAGTTGGTTTATCCAGGGAACACGTTGCAGGAACCGTTCATTATTGATATTCCACTTCAAGCCTGCCGACCACAAGGGTATGGCCCTTTTGCGCCGTTCAACACCCAGCAGGTTGTAGTCGTCGAAACGGGCACTGGCCGAGGCTGTATACCTGTTGGCGAATGTATAGGAACCATTGGCGTAATGCGACAACGACCTGGTGGTTTTTTCATTAACTAATTTCGACGTGGCGCCTATCGTTTGCGTTCCGCCATATATGTCTCTATAATTGACAAAAGGGTTAACATTTCTGAAGGCATTGATAGATTTGTCGTACCCATAACGGATCTCTCCACTTGCTTTACTATAGGTTTCTCTGATCTCCGTACCAACCAGTGCATTCAACTGATGTTTTTCGTTCCAGTTCTTATTTACGTTGATCTGCCCACGCAGGTTATAGCTTCTGCCCAATGAGTAATCCATATTGAGCCTGCCGCCCGGGGGTATGCCATATACGCGGGTTCCGTTGGCGGCTATGCTGGTAGCTTTGTTTACCATCATCCTGGCCTCGTAACTTTCCGGCTCCCAATATTGTTCCTGGTCACCGAAAAGGCGGCCGATATTGCCCGAAACATTTACACCCAGCCAGGGTGTGATCCTGCCATTCACCCCTATGTTCATGGCCAGGTTATTATTGTTTGTATACGTGTTGGAATAGTTAAGCTCATCGATGGGAGAATATTTGAAAGGAAGATATCCTTTGCTTTCGAGGTTCCTGGCAATGGAAGGCACTAACAATACATCATAAGATACCGGATGGCCGTCTGCATCTACCAGTGGGTCATACGGCCGCATACCTTCTAATCCAACGGTCATGGACCGCACAGCTGCACCGTTTATCCTGTCTCTTGTATTGCCAAAACTCAGGTCGGCACTAACGGTAATGCGGCCATCAAACAGACCGGAAGTTGCACCGGCCCTCAATGAATACCCCCTGTTCGTATTACTTCTGTACACTTTTTCATCTTTGTAAAAAAAGCCGCTCAGGTAATAAGAACTGTTGATACCACCGCCGGAAACCGACAGGTTGTACTGCCGGGTGGCAGGGCGTTGCAGCATATAATGCGCCATTTGGTCGCTGTTATCAAAAGCGCCTAATGCGTCCAGCTGCTCATTCATTTGCGCTTCAGTTATTTCACCCCGCTTGAAACGCCATACTATGGCCTGTGCCGTGCTATTGTTGAAAGGATAAAAACCAGAAGTCACCCTCGTTGGATCAGTCAGCCTTCCTTTATTTATCAATTCTTTCTCCATCGCAATATAATCAGGCATCGACATGATCTTCCCATACTTTACACCCGGCTTACTGCTGGTGCCCAGGGTGGTGGAAAAACTAAGGGATGGCCTGCTGTTACGGGCGCCTTTTTTGGTAACCACTACAATTACGCCATTGGCAGCCTGAATACCCCATATAGAGGCAGCGGCCGCATCTTTCAACACGGTGATCTGGTCAATATCATCGGGGTTCAGGAAATCAAGGGCGCCACTGGAAATGGGTATCTGCGAGGGAAAGCCGTCTATAACCAATAATGGATCGGTGCTTACTGCGGTGTACGTGCTTTTGATAGTGGAAAGGCCCCGCACCACAACAGATCCATTGCGGCTTTTATTGGCGGTTGTTTTGGTTGAAATGTCCATACCCGGAACCAGGCCCTGCATACGTTCCAGGATACTTACTACCGGCACCTGTGACAGCTGTTTGCTGGTAATAATACCAAATGAACCCGTTGCTCTTTCTTTGGGTAGCGACTGGTAACCGGTATTTACTGTTACTTCTACTTCATCCAGTTTCTTTACCTGGGGTAGCAATAAAACGGTGATGGTGTTTTTGCCATTCACCTTTATATCTTTTGACTGATGGGCTACACTGGTTACAGCAAGTACACCGTTGGCCGGCACCTGCTGCAGGGTAAAATTCCCCTGGTGGTCGGTAACGGCAATTAAAGTGGTATTACGCACTATAACGGTTGCACCCTGTACAGGTTGTTGGGCGGAATCTCTGATCGTCCCATTTAATATGGGTATTATGGTTGTATCGGCCGCCATTTGATCAACGGCCGGGATATTTTTTCTGGAAAGGAAAATGGTTTTACTGTCGATCGTATAGGTTAGCGGTTGATTGCGGAAGATGGTGACCAGGAAGGATTCCAGGGGCATGTTCCGAACATCAACCGTTACGGGAGCTGCCATTTCAAACAGACGCTCATCACCGAACACCACATACCCTGTTTGTTTGTAGAGAATAGTAAAAACCTTCTTCAGCGGTATGTCACGCCCCTGCACCGTGACGGTTTGGGAAGCTGTTTTGGCTGAAACATGCAGCATGCATGCAAAAAGGAAAAAAGTCGTCATTCTCATAATAAGCAGAATTGGTCGGGGTATAAGCAGAACATACCCCCTTCGTTCTGAAAGAGCGAATTTTTGCATAAGTTTGTTACAGTTTTGGTTGATATAAATTTTGCTACACGGAATTTTAAATTAGCCAGACGATCACCGGAAGCACTTCGACCTGCTTCCGGTTTCTTTTTCTGCTAACCCAGGTTGTTCTTTTAATCTATAGGTGCTGTTTTAAGGTTATAAAATCATGGCTTTACTATCGATTATTTATTGTGTTACTATCAATTGTCTTCCATTGCCAATGCTTATATGTACGCCTGTACTCTGAAGTCCTTTTATCAGGCCGGCCAGGCTTATACTTCTGCTGATACTTCCAAAGAATTTTATGTCGGGCACTGTGCCGCGATACACCACCTCCACATCGTACCAGCGTGCAATTTGCTTCATAGCCGTTTTCAGGTAAACGCCTTCAAAATTGAAAAGACCATTTTTCCATGCCAGTACTTGTAGCGTGTCAATGTCATTTAATACGCGTATGTCACCAGTAACCCGGTTATCACCGGAATATGCAGTGGAAACCACCGCCTGCTGACCAGGCCGCAGCATCACCGGGGTAATGGCAACTTCCCCTTCTGCACGAGATGTAGTAGTGATATTAACACCCCCCTCAATAAGTGTGGTAGTAATTTGTGGCTCATCCCTGTACGCATTTATATTGAAACTGGTGCCAAGCACCTTCACCGTTTCGCCTCCATCTATTTCTACAAAAAATGGCCGGCTTTTGTCCTTAGCCACTTCGAAATAAGCTTCTCCGGTAACTGTCACTCTTCGTTCTTTGCCCACAAAAACAGTAGGATATCTGACAGAACTGAACGCATTCAACCAAACCACCGATCCATCAGGAAGTGTAAGCTGGTACTGGCGGCCTTTGGGTGTTGAGGTGGTATTGTATAATACTTCATCGCCGCTTGCTTCATAGATCAATGAGCCTTCCACCACTTTTGCCATAGCACCACCCTGCAGGGCGATGGCGCCATTACGAATAGTATCCAGCAAAACCTGTGATCCGTCTGCCAGCGTAAGTATAGCCCCCTCCCTACCGGGTGTTATTGGTGTGGTATGTTGCACTATGGGAGCCGGCCCTGTATTTTTTTGATCGGTTATCCACCAGATTGCCCCGGCAGCCAGCAGCAGGAGCACGGCTGCAGCCGCCATCCAATACCGGGAATGCATCCTGACAATACGTGCGGCAGGCGCCTGCAAACCGGGCACGTTATCCGACCTGTCTATGCTCAAAACATTCCTCAATATATCTGTATAGGCGTCGGGAAGGTTTACAGTACCTGTTTCTTTTTCCAGTAACGAATAACCTGCTTCTTCAAAAAGCCGGCTATCGCCTTGCGATTGAATATAATCCCACAGCTCTTGCTTTTCCTGTTCGGTAGCATTATTCGCCGCGTGTTGTTCCAGTAAAAATTGTAATCTAGTCTGCTCCATGATGTGTGTCTGATTATATAGAACCACAAAAAGAGGATTAGGCACCTCCGGTGGAAAAAAAAATTAAAAATTTTTCAAAATGAGCAGGATCAGGAGGATCCGGCCTTCTTCAGTAAGTCGTTTGCGGAGTTGTTGCAGGGCCAGCACCAAGGCGTTTTTGACGTATCCCGACGACAGACCCAGGGCCGCGGCGATCTCCGGTATCTTCATACCCTGCTCCCTGCTCATTTTGAAGATCAGCTTCCGCCGTTCGGGTAATTCTTCAATGGCGGAATTGATCAACCGTTTTGTTTCGGCCAGTGCAATGCGGTCGGTGGTTTGGTCAGGCTCAGGAGGATCTTCTCCCGACAGAACAGTTTCCTTCTCTTTTAACCGGGCCTGTTTACGCAACAACCGGTAACATTCATTCAGGGCTACTTTAGCCATCCAGGCCCTGGGATGTTCAACTGCAGGTAATTTGTCGCGATTCATCCATATACGGATAAATGCCTCCTGAACCGCATCCTGCACAGCCGTTTCAGACTTCAACATTTTAAAAAGGAAACTGTGTAATACAGGAAGTATTTCGTGATAAAGCAGGGCAAACGCCTGTTCATCGCCATCTGCAATGCGCCCAATTAGTTCTTTGTTTTCGTATGAAGGGTTGGTTGACAATAGATAAAACAATTAAGGCCTGGCACGCAAACCATATTAACTGTCAATGGGACAGCATTTAATATGACAACCTAATCAAAAATTCGCAGGAAAGGAAAATGATTACATGGGCATGATGTAACTGCAAAATAATAAAAGTAACCCAATGATTATAGAATTTCTACAAGTCTGTCCGTTCCATTTATTTCAGCACCCCAAACTGATTCACCAACGCATCTAAATAACGGCGGCTGAACGAAAGGGTATTGCCGTCCTGCAATATGATAGCATGGTCCTGCAGGTCGATCTTTATGATCTCTTTCACGTTCACAATATAATTGCGGTGTATTTTTATAAACTGTTTGGCCGACAGCTGTGCCTGCAATTGTTTTAACGATTTCTGAATTAAATATTTTTCATCACCGTACATCAACTTGCAATATTTGCCATCAACTTCAATATACCGGATATCGCCTACCAGTATCTTCGCCAGCATATTGCCTTTCTTTACAAAAAACACATCGCCTGATAATAGCGACAAAGGTTGTGTGAAGGTGGCAAAATAACCGTCTTCATTGGCAAATTTCTCAATAGCCAGTTCAATGGCATATTCCAGTTCGAGTTCGTTAAAAGGTTTTAAAAGATAACTGAATGGCCCCGTTTTCCGGGCAAGGTCAAAGGTATGCCTGTCGCTTGCGTTGGTAAGAAATATGAACGGGCGTTTGTCGATCTCCTGTGCATTCATTTTTTCTGCAAACACAATTCCGTCTCTTGTGCCCTGTAAAAAAATATCAATGATAAAAAGATCGGTTTCCGATCCGGTCATTTTATTAATGGCATCCTGTAAACCGGCAGCAATACCGGAAACAATATACCCTCTCCTTTCCAGCTGCAATTTTAGTTTACGGGCATCATCGGCATTGTCTTCTATTATAAAAACTTTTAGCTGATTCATATATTATTTTTCCCTCCCTGCTTTCAGCATCATTCGGTTGTTTTAAAACAAAGATGCACGTTGGTGCCTTTGCCTTTTTCACTTTGTATTTCCAGGGTGCCGTTATTTTTTTCAACCAGTATTTTACATAGTCCCAATCCAAACCCGGTGCTTTGTCTATGCTGGGTATCCTGTTGTATCCTTTCGGGATTGTTGGTAAATAAAGCTTCCACAATCGCATTATCCATACCGATACCATTATCTGCTATTTGTATAGAACAACATTTTGGGGTCGCATAGGCCGAAATAATGATCCCTCCAGTTGGTTGTGTGTATTTGATAGCATTATCCAACAGGTTGCGCAGGATAATTTTTAACGAATTGCCATCAGCGGTTAAAAAAACAGCCGCAGGTATATTTATTGTCAGCCCGATATCTTTACTACCTGCCAGGGGCATAAAATCATAACACACCTGGTTAATAATGCTTAACAGATGCAGCTTTTCGGCACGAAAGAACAATTGTTTAGCCTCGTTCAATGCCCAGTGAAGCATATTATCTAACAGATTATAGGTGCTGTTCACTGCTTTTTGAATATGCCCCCCTATTATTTGTACCCGGTTGAATTGTTGTTCTGCTATGGCCGTTTGTATTTCAGCGGCATTCGTTTTTAATGAATATACCTGCGAACGAAGATCGTGCGCTACGATTGAGAAAAGGCGGTCTTTTGTTTGATTTAATAAGCGAAGCTCTTCTTTTTGTCTTTGTATGATTACATTGGTTTTTGATTTTTCGCGATAAGCATAAAAAACAACACCCGCAAAAAGGAGAACACCGATAACAGCCACATACAACGTATTTCGTTCCCTCTTTTTTGCTATCAATTCATCATTATGCAATTGCGCTTCCTGTTCAAGCAATTTCATTTTATGATCATTGAGCTGAATAGCAAATTTTCTTTCCTGCGATGCCAGTTGCCACACATTGTCCCTGTTCCACAAACTATCCTGCAAGGCTTCATATTGTTTTCGATAGGCTAATGCGGATCGGTGCCTGTTCCTGTTTTCATCCACAACCGCCATATTCAGCAAGGCGTCTTTAAGCACTTTGATATCGCCTGAGCGTTTTGCGAACTGCAGCGCCTGACCGAAATAATAAATGGCCTTGTCATCTTTATATTGGTCATAATACAAATTGCCAAGGTTCATACAGGTAATAGCAAGACCCAGCGTATCGGTATGCTGCCGGTTGATGGCTAAGGCGTTAAAAAAAATAGTTTCGGCCTGCGGATATTTTTGCATATGGAAAAGGCAAAGCGCTTTATTCAGATAATACGCTTTTATGCTTACATAACCGGCTGTGGGGAAAAACAACTGTTGCCATTTGTCAAAATACGCCAACGCATCGGCAAACTTTGATTGTTCCAGGTAAATTTCACCAATGTTGGCATAAATATTTGAAATGAGGATCGAATCGTTCGCAAACCTGCGCAACAGGTCAAGATATTCCTGTATGGCCCCATTATAAATACGTTTATAATAAAGCACTTTTGCCTTGATGTAATAAATATATTGTTGCAGACCGGTAGCATGGCTGCCACCCATAGCAGCTATGGCATATAAACAATGCCTGTAAGCCTCATCGGGGTAATCTTTTTTAAGCGCAACAACACAATTGTGATAGCATACAGCCAGGTCGTTACTATCAGCAGCGATGAGCAACCCGGCTTGTTGAGGCTGCTGGTTACAAATTGTACATTGCTGTTCGAGCCGGTTCATCACATTGGCAGGTATATGTATAACCTGCGCCCAGCCGTATCCACAGATACAAAATACCAGTATCAATACTGGTATTATCCGGCATAAATAATTCATACCAGGCTATTATTATTTTTCGGGAGCATGCAGGGAAGATGCAAAACACACCGCGAGGTGGCTTTGCGCCTTATTCTGCTTCACTCCTGGCTGAATATTTTTGTTTAGGTGTTGCAAACGGTGGTGATGGTTCCACGTGAGGCAATTGGATCTCCCACTTCAAAATAAACCCTGATAGCTTTTGCCTCAGTGCCGTCCACCACATAGTCAACTTCCATTATCCACAGCGTATAGGTTGAAGTATGTGGATCGTTATACCTGATCATTAATTGTCTCGTGGGAATATTTCCTGCCTGTGTATTTTCATTTACTATTGACGAAAAATCCTCATCCATTACAGGGAAAGCGCCTTCAGGTACATACACCAGAATACATAAATGATAAGTATTTATATACTGCGTTTGATAAACAGTTACGATTGGTTCCTGTGATGGCGCTGTTGTAATACCAGAAGAAAGCAGAGTAAAATTGAGGGGGCCAAGAGGCCGTGTAGCCTGTGCTATAGGAATAGGTTGGGGTATTGTCATACAAAATTAGATTTGGTTTAGTGTTACCCAAAATTAACCTTTTTTACCACTCGTGACCAAAATTCAACCACTCATTCCCCTCAGATTTTGTTTTATGCCATTTGAAACGAAATAACTTTTTCGCAACGGTACTTTTACATCGCAATACCGGTAAAGCATTCACTAAAAACATTTCACACAAATTAAAATTTAATCAAATGCCAGATATTAAATTAAACTTCATTAATAACTCCAATGATAAAAACAACTCCCAGATTGTTATTTTTCAAAAGAATGTAGATACTTCCTACGATGAGCTGGCCGTAGCCTGGCTGGTGATCAACAATTGCGGACAGGGTTGGAATCATCCTTTCACTTATCCAATGGCTATGCAGGTATCTGCTACCGACAGTTGGGGCAATTTTAGTCAACAGAAAATTGCTTACAATGGTAACAAGTTTGCGGTGATCCAGGATAAAAGCGGTGAT